>CAXTVB010000074.1:0-11263 GCA_964247555.1 uncultured Sphingomonas sp.
ATACCGGCCAGTTCGAGCGCACGCTGATCGTCGCCGACAAGGGGAGCTACGTCTCCTATCTCGAAGGCTGCACCGCGCCTATGCGCGACGAGAACCAGCTCCACGCCGCGGTCGTGGAACTGGTCGCGCTGGACGATGCGGAGATCAAATATTCGACGGTGCAGAACTGGTATCCCGGCGACGAGAACGGCGTCGGCGGCATCTACAATTTCGTCACCAAGCGCGCGCTGTGCCAGGGTCGGAACAGCAAGGTGTCGTGGACGCAGGTCGAGACCGGCTCCGCGATCACCTGGAAATACCCCAGCTGCGTGCTGGCGGGCGACGGGTCGGTCGGCGAATTCTATTCGGTCGCGGTGACGAACAATCGCCAGCAGGCGGATACCGGCACGAAGATGATCCATCTCGGCAAGAACACCCGCTCGACCATTGTATCGAAGGGGATTTCGGCGGGGCGGTCGGACAACACCTATCGCGGGCTGGTGCGCGTCGCGCCGACCGCGGAGGGCGTGCGCAACTTCACCCAGTGCGACTCGCTGCTGCTGAGCGACAGTTGCGGTGCGCATACCGTGCCGTACATCGAGGTCCGCAACCCCTCGGCGCAGATCGAGCATGAGGCGACGACATCGAAGATTTCCGAGGACCAGCTGTTCTACGCGATGTCGCGCGGGCTGGACGCGGAGGCGGCGGTGGCGCTGATCGTCAACGGCTTCGCGCGCGAAGTGCTGCAGCAGCTGCCGATGGAGTTCGCGGTCGAGGCGCAGAAGCTGCTGGGGATTTCGCTAGAGGGGTCGGTCGGTTGATTCGGCGCGCCCCTCCCTCCGTCATTCCCGCGAAGGCGGGAAACCATTGCACCGCAAGCGCTAGCGGAGCGATGGATTCCCGCCTTCGCGGGAATGATGGAATGCACTGGTCGCTCGATGGAAACAAAAATGCTTAAAATCGAAAACCTCCACGCCGAGATCGACGGCAAGGAAATCCTCAAGGGCCTGTCGCTCACCGTGAACGCGGGCGAGGTGCATGCGATCATGGGGCCGAACGGCGCGGGCAAATCGACGCTGGGCTATGTGCTCGGCGGGCGGCCCGGATACGAAGTGACGCAAGGGTCGGTGACGTTTCGACCCACCCCCGTCACCCCGGCCTTGAGCCGGGGTCCCGCTTCTTTCGTGGGGCAAGGTAGCGGGATCCCGGGTCAAGCCCGGGATGACGAAGATAGGGGGCAGGGCGACGATGGGGGGGGATGGATCGACCTCCTCGCGCTCGAAGCGCACGAGCGCGCCGCCGCCGGCGTATTCCTCGGCTTCCAGTATCCGGTCGAGATCCCCGGCGTGTCCAACGTCCAGTTCCTGCGCGAGGCGCTGAACGCACAGCGCGCGGGCCGGGACGAGAAGCCGTTGTCGGGTGCGGAGTTCCTGAAGCTCGCGCGTGGGCAGGCCGATCTGCTGGGGATGGATCACGACATGCTCAAGCGGCCGGTGAATGTCGGTTTTTCGGGCGGCGAGAAGAAGCGCAACGAGATGGTGCAGATGGGGATCGTGAGCCCGAAGTTCGCGATCCTGGACGAGACCGACAGCGGGCTCGACATCGATGCGCTGCGCGTCGTCGGCGACGGCATCAACCGCATCATGCGCGCGCCCGACAAGGCGGTGCTGCTGATCACGCATTACCAGCGGTTGCTGGACTATGTGGAGCCGGATTTCGTGCACGTGCTGGCCGAGGGGCGGATCGTGCGATCGGGTGGGCCGGAGCTTGCGAAGCAGCTCGAGGCCGAAGGCTATGTGGGGATCGCGGCGTGAGGGTTTTGCAAATCCTCCCCGGGACGGGGGGGGGGACCAGCGAAGCTGGTGGAGGGGGCCATCCGCAAGCGCCCCGCCCGCTGCCTGCCCCCTCCACCATGCTGCGCATGGTCCCCCTCCCCGTGAACGGGGAGGAATTGTGAGTCTCCTCGAACTCCCCTCCACCCGCGCCGAGGCGTGGCGTTGGGCCGATCTCGGCGCGCTGTCCGCGGCGGCGGCGCTGGCGCCGGTCGCATATGGTGACGCCGATCATTTCCTCGACCTGCCCGGAGCGCGGTTGCTGTTCGTGGACGGCGTGCTCGACGAGGGCCGCAGCGATCTCCACCGCGTGACGATCGCGGACCTCTCGGGCAGCGATCATGTGCTGGGCAAGCATGCCGCCGGCAAGGGCTGGTCGCTCCGCCTGGACCGGGACGCGGTCGCGGAACCAGTGCAGATCGTCCATGTCGCGACGGGCGGCGAGAACCATCTCCCCGCCGAGATCGTCCTCGGCGACGATGCCGCCGCCCAGTTGGTCGAGACCTTCGTCGGTGCCGGTTGGTCCAACCGTGCGACGCGGATCGTGCTGGGCGATGCAGCGCGGTTGATGCGGTCGGTGCGCTTGCTCCAGACGGCGGGTTTCTCGTCGGTGCGCGAAGAGGTGGAACTCGGTGCGGGCGCGAGCCTGGTGTCGGTGTTCCTCGGCGCGGGTGGCGCGGGCACGCGGATCGACGGTGCGGTGACGATGGCGGGCGATGGCGGCTATGCCGAATTCGGCGGCGCGCTGCTGACCGCGGGCGATCAGCGGCAGGAATGCGCGGTGCGTGTGCGCCATGCCGCGCCCAACGGCCAGTCGCATCAATTGTGGCGCGCGGTAGCGGCGGATCGCTCGACCGCCAGCCTCGCCGCCGCGGTCGAGGTCGCGCGGCATGCCCAGAAGACCGATGGAGAGCAATCGCTGCGTGGGCTTCTGCTCCAGCGGACCGCGACGGTGAACCTGAAGCCCGAGCTGGAGATCTTCGCCGACGACGTGAAGTGCGCGCACGGCGCGACGGTCGGCGAGCTGGATGCGCGCGCGCTGTTCTACATGCAGTCGCGCGGCATCCCGAAGCCGCGCGCGCAGGCGCTGCTGACACGCGCGTTCGTGGCGGATGCGATCGACCGGATCGGGGACGAGGTCGTGCGGGCGGCGTTCGCGGCGGATGCGGATGCGTGGTTGGAGCGAGCGTTGTGAGCGATGCCACCCAAATCCTCCCCGGGACGGGGAGGGGGACCAGCGCAGCTGGTGGAGGGGGGGCGGCCACCAGCGACGCGCTCGCGGACAACCCCCTCCACCACCAGCCTGCGGCTGGCGGTCCCCCTCCCCGTCCCGGGGAGGATTTGCGCCCCCTCGACGCGCTGTCCGACTTCCCCGCCATCCCCGCGGGCTGGGCCTATCTCGACACCGCCGCCACCGCGCAGAAGCCGCAGGTCGTCGTCGACGCCATCACCCGCGCCTATGGCGAGACCTACGCCACCGTGCACCGCGGCGTGTACCAGCGCTCCGCCGACATGACGCTCGCCTATGAGGCGGCGCGCAACCGGGTCGCGCGCTTCATCGGCGGACGACCCGACGAATGCATCTTCGTGCGCGGCGCGACCGAGGCGATCAACCTCGTCGCGCAGTGCTGGGCGCGCGTGCAGCTGAAGCCCGGCGACCGCATCCTGCTGTCCACGCTGGAGCATCATTCGAACATCGTCCCCTGGCAGATGGCGGCGCAGGCGACCGGCGCGGCGATCGACGTCTGCCCGTTGACCGGGGACGGCGCGATCGACCTCGATGCGATGGCGGCGATGCTGACCCCGGCGCACAAGATGGTGGCGCTGTCGCATGTGTCGAACGTGCTGGGATCGGTGCTGGACGCCAAGCGCGCGACCGATCTGGCGCACGGCGTCGGCGCGAAGATCCTGATCGACGGGTGCCAGGCGATCCCGCGGATGCCGGTCGACGTCGCGGCGATCGGCTGCGATTTCTACGTGTTCTCGGGCCACAAGCTCTACGGCCCGACCGGGATCGGCGTGCTGTGGGGGCGGGCCGACCTCCTCGAGCAGATGCCGCCATACCAGGGTGGCGGGTCGATGATCGACCGGGTGACGTTCGAGAAGACGACCTATGCGCCGCCGCCGGGCCGGTTCGAGGCGGGGACACCGCATATCGTCGGCGTCGTGGGGCTGCACGCGGCGATCGACTATGTCGCGGCGCTGGGGCTGGAGGCGATCCATGCGCATGAGGGCGCGCTGGTGGCGCAAACGCGCGAGGCGCTGGCGGGGCTGAACAGCGTGCGCGTGCTGGGGCCCGCCGAATCGGCGGGGATCGTGAGTTTCATCGTCGAGGGGGTGCATCCGCACGATGTCGCCACCATCTTGGACGAAGGCCGGGTGGCGATCCGCGCCGGCCATCACTGCGCGCAGCCGCTGATGGCGGCGTTGGGGGTCGAGGCGACGGCGCGGGCGAGCTTCGGCGTGTATAACGGGCCGCAAGATGTCGATGCGCTGGTCAAGGGTATCGAACGGGTAACCAGGATTTTTGGGTAGGGATTTTCGGATGAGCGAACCGATCCGCATCGAGGAAGTCGACCATGTCGACGCCCCGCCCAAGGCGCGGGTGGAAGACGTGCGCGACACGTTCGAGCGCAAGCGCGACTATCTCGACGGGTTCCTGGCGCAGAAGCCGGTCGCCGACGCCCCCGGTGCGGTCGGCGGCGCGCTGTACGAGGCGGTCATCGATGCGCTGAAGGACATCTACGATCCCGAGATTCCGGTGAACATCTACGATCTGGGGCTGATCTACGGCGTCGAGATCGTGGGCGACGCGCATGCCGTGGTGACGATGACGCTCACGACGCCGCATTGCCCGGTCGCGGAATCGATGCCCGGCGAGGTCGAGATGCGCGTCTGCACGGTGCCGGGCATCGCGACCGCGGACGTCGATCTGGTCTGGGACCCGCCCTGGGACCCGCAGAAGATGTCCGACGACGCGAAGCTGGAACTGGGGATGTTGTAGATTTGCTGAAGCCCCTCCCGTTTACGGGAGGGGTTGGGGGTGGGTGCTCGCTTACCGCTGGCTATGCCGCTGGTGGAGGGCGAGCGCCCACCCCTCGGTCCCCTCCCGCGCGCGGGAGGGGAGGAAAGAAGGAGGATCGATTGATGGCTACTACTTTGCGCCAACGCCCCGCCGCGCTGAACCTCACGGCCACCGCACACGCGCGCATCGCCGACCTGATGGCGAAGGCCCCCGCGAGCGCGATCGGCGTGAAGCTGTCGACGCCCAAGCGCGGCTGTTCGGGGCTCGCCTATTCGGTCGACTACGTCACCGAGGCGAAGCCGTTCGACGAGGTCATCGCGACGCCAGGCGGTACGCTCTATGTCGATAGTGGGTCGATCCTGTACCTGATCGGGTCGACGATGGACTGGGTGGAGGACGATTTCACCGCGGGCTTCGTCTTCGCCAATCCCAACGCCAAGGGCGCGTGCGGCTGCGGCGAGAGCTTCACGGTCTGATTTCTCCTTCCGTCACCCCGGCCTTGCGCCGGGGTCTATCGTGCCACTCGATCAACGGCCGATGAATGTGCGGCACGATGGATGCCGGGACGAGCCCGGCATGACGAAGGGGTTGGGGATCGCAGCGATCGATCAGGCCTAGCGGTCGCCGGCCACGCTCTCTATCCTCTTCTGCAAAAGGGGAGAACATCATGAAACGGACCATCGCCATTGCGGCTTTGCTGGCCACCACCGCCGCGACCGCGCAGACCATGCCCGCCGGGATCGATCGCACCGCGATCGACGCGAAGGTGAAGCCGGGCGACGATTTCGAGGCCTATGCCAATGGCGCCTGGCGCGCGCAGGCGGTCATCCCGCCCGACCGTTCCTCGATCGGCGCGTTCCTGACGACTGCGATGCTGTCCGAACAGCGCAACGCCAAGATCATCGCCGAGGCGACCGCCGCCAAGGCCGCGCCGGGGACCGAGACGCGCAAGATCGCGGATTACTACGCCGCCTATATGGACACCGCCGGGATCGAGGCGCGCGGTCTCGCCCCGCTGAAGGGCGAATTCGCCGCGATCGCCGCGCTGAAGGACAAGCGCGACCTGTCGCGGATGCTGGGCGCGAACGTCCGCGTCGATGTCGATCCGCTGAACTCCACCAATTTCCACACCGCGAACATCGTCGGCCTGTTCGTCTCGCAGGCCCTGGACGCGCCGACGGTGACGGTGCCGTACGTGCTCCAGGGCGGCCTCGGACTCGGCGACCGCGACTATTACCTGTCGAAGGACGCGTCGATGGTGGAGATCCGCCAGGCGTACCAGGCCTATGTCGCGAAGATCATGACGCTGTCGGGCTTCACCGATGCCGATACCCGCGCCGCCGCGATCGTCGCGCTGGAGACGAAGATCGCGACCGTCCAGGAAAGCCTGGTCGACAGCCAGGACGTGCACAAGGCGGACAATCCCTGGAAGCGCGCCGATTTCGCCGCCAAGGCCCCCGGGATCGACTGGGCGGTGTTCTGGCCGGCCGCGGGTCTGAGCAGACAGGCCGATTTCGTCGCGTGGCAGCCCGCCGCGATCACCGGCTTGTCCGCGCTCGTCGCGAGCGAACCGCTGGCGGTCTGGCAGGATTGGCTGCGTTTCCACCGTGTCGACCAGGTGACGTCGGTGCTGCCCGCCGCCTTCTACGATGCGAGCTTCGCCTTCTACGGCAAGATGCTGAGCGGCGCGCAGGTACCCCGCCCGCGGGAGAAACGGGCGATCGGGTCTGTCAACAACGCGCTCGGCGATGCGGTCGGGCGGCTGTACGTGAAGGACTATTTTCCGGCCTCGTCGAAGGCGGACATCCAGGCGATGGTGAAGAACATCCTCGCCGCGTTCGACGCCCGCGTCGCCGCGCTCGACTGGATGGCGCCGAGCACGAAGAAGGAGGCGCGCGCGAAGATCGAGGGGACGGTGGTCGGGATCGGCTATCCCGAGACGTTCGCGGACTATACCCCGCTGGACATCCGTGCCGACGATCCGGTCGGCAATATCCAGCGCGCCGACCTGGCGCAGACGAAGCGGCAGCTCGCCAAGATCGGCCGCCCGGTCGATCGCCGCGAATGGTGGATGACGCCGCAGCTGGTGAACGCGGTCAACCTGCCGCTGCAGAACGCGTTGAACTTCCCCGCCGCGATCCTGGAGGCGCCCTTCTACGATCCGCACCGCGATTCGGCGGCCAATTACGGCGCGATCGGCGCGGTGATCGGGCACGAGATCAGCCACGGTTTCGACAATACCGGCGCGGATTTCGATTCGACCGGGCGCCTGCGCAACTGGTGGACCCCCGCCGACCTCGCGCGCTTCGATGCGCAGGGGCAGAGGCTGGTCGCGCAGTATGATGCGTACGCGCCGCTGCCGGGACTGCACGTCAACGGGCAGCAGACGCTGGGCGAGAACATCGCCGACGTCGCCGGGCTGACCGCAGCGGTCGAGGCGTATCACGCGTCGCTGGGCGGCAAGCCGGCACCGGTGATCGACGGGCTGACCGGCGACCAGCGGCTGTTCCTGGCGTTCGCGCAGGTGTGGCAATCCAAGGCGCGCGACAAGGCGGTGCGCGCGGGGATCGCCACCGACGGCCATGCGCCCGCGCGCTACCGGGCGGAAACGGTGCGCAACCTCGACGCCTGGTACGCCGCCTTCGGGGTGAAGCCCGGCGATGCGCTGTACCTGCCCGCCGACAAGCGGGTGCACATTTGGTGAGCGGCATTGGATCGGGAGGGGGCCTGTTTCGTCTGAAGACGATCGTCGAACAGCCGCCCGAGCGGCGTCTCGCGCGGACCCTGTCCTGGCCGCATCTCGTGGCGCTGGGCGTCGGCGCGATCGTCGGGACGGGCATCCTGACGCTGATCGGCGTGGGGGCGGATCGCGCGGGACCGGCGGTGATCCTGTCCTTCGTCGTCGCCGGCATCATCTGCGCCTGCGCCGCGCTCGCTTATGCCGAAATGGCGACGATGATCCCGGCCTCGGGCAGCGCGTACACCTATAGCTATGCGGTGCTGGGGGAGGTGATCGCCTGGGCGATCGGCTGGTCGCTGATCCTCGAATATTCGCTGGTCGTGTCGACCGTCGCGGTCGGCTGGTCGGGCTATGCCGCGCCGCTGCTCGCGCCGTTCGGGTTTCCGGCGTGGCTGGCGAACGGACCATCGCTGGGCGGGGTCGTCAACCTGCCCGCGATCGCGATCATCTGGGTCGTCGCGGGGCTGCTCATGCTCGGGACGCGGGAAAGCGCGACGCTGAACGCGGTGCTGGTCGTCGTGAAGCTGATCGCGCTCGCGGTGTTCGTCGCGGTCGCGCTGCCCCGGTTCGATGCCGCCAACCTCCATCCCTTCGCGCCGTTCGGCTTCGCCAGGCATGTCGGCGCGGACGGCACCGCGCGCGGCATGATGGCGGCGGCGGCGATCATCTTCTTCGCCTTCTACGGCTTCGACGCGATCTCCACCGCGGCGGAGGAGACCAAGAATCCGGGGCGCGACCTGGCGATCGGGATCGTCGGGTCGATGCTGGCCTGCGTCGTCATCTACATGCTCGTCGCGGTCGCGGCGGTGGGGGCGCTGGGCTTCGCACGCTTCGCCGACAGCCCGGAGCCGCTGGCGCTGATCCTGCGCGAGATCGGGCGGCCGGGGGTCGCGAAGTTCCTGGCGGTGTCCGCCGTCATCGCCCTGCCGACGGTGCTGCTGGGGTTCCTTTACGGGCAGAGCCGCATCTTCTTCGTGATGGCGCGCGACGGGCTGTTGCCGCAGACGCTGGCGAAGGTCTCGGCGCGCGGGACGCCGGTGCGGATCACGATCCTGACCGCGGTGCTGGTGTCGATCATCGCCGGGCTGATGCCGATCGACGCGATCGCGGCGTTGGCGAATGCGGGGACGCTGGCGGCGTTCACCGCGGTGTGCGTGTGCATGCTGGTGATGCGCCGCCGTGCGCCGGATCGCGAACGGCCGTTCCGCGCGCCGGCGGCGACGCTGGTGGGGACGATCGGGATCGTCGGTTGCGTGTACCTGTTCTTCAACCTGCCGCCGCGGACCGAGCTGTATTTCCTGATCTGGAACCTGGCCGGACTGGCGGTCTATGCCGCCTGGGGTCGCGGGCGAGCGACCGCGGCGCGACACTCTGATACAGTTTCGGGCATCGCGTGACATCGTTGCGTAACATGCGCCGCTCAATACGGCTCGTCCGCGTCCTTCCCCCCCTGTGACGCGGGCCCTCGGGCCTTTCAGGTCGGAGTTTACCCTGAACTACGGGGCGGTCCGATCGGGCCGCCCCTTTTTTTGTGCTCCGACCTTATTCCGTCGCTCCGGCCTTGAGCCGGGGTCCCGCTTCTTCCTGTCGGCCGGATAAGCGGAGCCCCGGGGTGACGCGAGGGCGGGTTCGCGTCGTTGGGAGGGACTAAGCCGCCAGGTTGCGCAGCACATATTGCAGGATGCCGCCGTTCAGGAAATATTCCAGCTCGTTGACGGTATCGATGCGGCAGCGCGTGACGATCGTCTCGCCGGTGCCGTCGGCGCGGGTCAGCAGGATGTCGACATCCTGGCGCGGGCGGATCGCGGCCACGTCGCGGATCGTGAAGGTCTCCGACCCGTCCAGCTTCAGCGTCTCGCGCGTCGTGCCGTCCTGGAACTGCAGCGGCAGGACGCCCATCCCGACCAGGTTCGACCGGTGGATGCGCTCGAAGCTCTCGGTGATGACCGCGCGCACGCCGAGCAGGTTGGTGCCCTTGGCCGCCCAGTCGCGCGACGAGCCGGTGCCATATTCCTTGCCTGCGACGATGACGAGCGGCGTGCCGTCCGCCTTGTAGCGCATCGCGGCGTCGTAGATCGCCATGACCTCGCCGTCATATTTCGTCATGCCGCCTTCGACGCCCGGCACCATCTCGTTCTTGATGCGGATATTGGCGAAGGTGCCGCGCATCATCACGTCGTGATTGCCGCGCCGTGCGCCATAGCTGTTGAAGTCCGCGCGGCTGACCTGATGCTCCTGCAGGAACCGGCCCGCCGGGCTGTCCGCCTTGATCGAGCCGGCGGGCGAGATGTGGTCGGTCGTGATCGAATCACCCAGGATCGCCAGCGGCTTCGCCTCGATGATGTCCATCACCGGCGCGGGCGTCATCGACATGCCCTCGAAATAGGGTGGGTTGGCGATGTAGGTCGATCCCGCGCGCCACTGGTACGTGTCGGAGCCGGTGACATCGATCCCCGACCATTTGGCGTCGCCCTGATAGACGTTGCCGTAGCGGTTGCTGAACATCCCCGCATCGATGTTCGCATCCATGACGGTGCGGACCTCGTCGTTGCTGGGCCAGATGTCCTTCAGATACACGTCCGTGCCGTCCGTCCCCTGGCCGATCGGCGTCGCGACCATGTCGGTGGTGACGGTACCCTTCAGCGCATAGGCGACGACGAGCGGCGGCGAGGCGAGGAAGTTCGCGCGGACGTCGGGCGATACGCGCCCTTCGAAATTGCGGTTCCCCGACAGGACGGATGCGGCGACGATGTCGTTGGCGTTGATCGCCTGCGAGATCGGCTCGGCAAGCGGGCCGGAATTGCCGATACAGGTGGTGCAGCCGTAACCGACCAGGTTGAACCCCATCGCGTTCAGGTCCTCGGTAAGGCCCGCCTTGTCGAGATAGTCGGTGACGACCTGCGATCCCGGCGCGAGCGACGTCTTCACCCAGGGCTTCGGCGTCAGCCCGAGCGCCCGTGCCTTGCGGGCGACGAGACCGGCGGCGACCAGCACCGACGGGTTGGAGGTGTTGGTGCAGCTGGTGATCGCCGCGATCACCACGTCGCCGTCGCCGATATCGTGATCGCGGTCCTCGACCGCGACGCGTGCCGGGCGTTCCTTGTGATAGATCTTAAAGAGGTCGCCGTTGAACACCTCGTCGACCTTGTTCAGCGACACCTTGTCCTGCGGGCGCTTGGGGCCGGCGAGGCTGGGCACGACGCAGTCCATGTCCAGTTCCAGCGTGTCGGTGAAGATCGGATCGGGCGCATCGTCGTGCCGCCAGAAGCCGTTCGCCTTCGCGTACGCCTCAACCAGCGCGATATTCTCCGCAGACCGCGCGGTGAGGCGCATGTAGTCGAGCGTGCGGTCGTCGATCGGGAAGAAGCCACAGGTCGCGCCATATTCGGGGGCCATGTTGGCGATCGTCGCGCGGTCCGCCAGCGTCATCGCGCCGAGCCCGGGGCCGTAGAATTCGACGAACCGGCCGACGACGCCCTTGGCGCGCAGCATCTGCGTGACGGTCAGCACCAGGTCGGTCGCGGTGATGCCCTCGCCCAGCTTGCCGGTCAGCTTGAAGCCGACGACTTCGGGGATCAGCATCGACACCGGCTGGCCGAGCATCGCCGCCTCCGCCTCGATCCCGCCGACGCCCCAGCCGAGCACGCCCAGGCCGTTGATCATCGGCGTGTGGCTGTCGGTGCCGAC
>CAXTVB010000075.1:0-11189 GCA_964247555.1 uncultured Sphingomonas sp.
GGATGCTCGACATGGGGTTCATCCCCGACATCGAGGAAATCTGCACCAAGCTGCCCAAGCAGCGCCAGACGCTGTTGTTCTCCGCGACGATGCCGCCGCCGATCAAGAAACTGGCGGACAAGTTCCTCGACAATCCCAAGACGATCGAGGTCTCCCGGCCCGCGTCGACCAATCTGAACATCAAGCAATATCTGGTCCCCGTCGCGTCGCAATCGGCGAAGCGCGAGCGGTTGCGCCGGCTGCTCGACCAGGCCGAGGTCACGAACGCGATCATCTTCTGCAACCGCAAGACGACGGTGCGCGACCTGAACAAGGTGCTGCGTCAGGCGGGGATGAAGTCGGGCGAGATCCATGGCGACATGGAACAGCCGCAGCGGCTCGCCGAGCTGGAACTGTTCAAGACCGGCGCGGTCAACGTGCTGGTCGCCTCCGACGTCGCCGCGCGCGGGTTGGACATCAAGGGCGTGTCGACCGTCATCAACTACGACGCGCCATGGCATCCGGACGACTATGTCCACCGCATCGGCCGCACTGGCCGCGCCGGCGCGACGGGCACCGCCTATACGTTCGTCGCGCCCGACGATGCGGAGAACATCCAGAATATCGAGAAGCTGACGGGCCAGACGATCGAACGGCTGGGCGCGGCGCCTACCGCAGCGATTGCGGCCCCGGCCGAGGAAGACGCCGCGCCGGAACGCGCGCCGCGCGCTCGTCGTGGTCGCGGCGGGGCCGACCGCACGCCCGCCCCGACCGCCGACCGTGCGCCGCGGGCCGAAGCGGCACCGCAGGCCGAAGCCGTCGCACCGACGGAGCGCGCCGCCAAACCGGCTGCGGCCCCGCGCAGCGAACGACCCGCGCCACCCGCGCCGCGCGAGCGTGATCGGGGCGACCGAGGCCGTGACGATACGCGCCGGCACGGTCGTCAGGCAGCGTCCGACGACGGTCCCGACGACGGCTGGAACGGCCCGGTCCCGAGCTTCCTGTCCGCCAAGTTCGGTTTGTAAGGCGACCTGCCCGGTCACCCTCGCGAATTACTACCGTCACCCAGCCCTCCCGCCCTCGCGGAGTGAAGGGTGAGAGTTTGCTTTTCGCGCGTCAGGCTGGCTAACAGCGTCTTCACGAGCCGGAGACCGATGTTGATTCGCACCGCCCTGTCCACGATTGCCGCGCTGTCGCTGTCCGCCGTCGCCCTGGCCGCCGTCCCCGCACCGCAGGTCAAGATCGCCAGCTTCGAACAGCTCACCCAGCCGCTGCCGCTGCCCTATGATACGCAGGCCGATGCGGACGCGCAGATCGCGGCGGCACGCGTTCGCGCGATCAAGGCGCACAAGCGGCTGCTGATCGACCTGGGCGGCAACTGGTGCCTCGACTGCCGCATTCTGGCGGGTACCGTCGCGCTGCCCGAGCTGAAGGCGTTCGTCGACAAGCATTTCGAGGTCGTGACCGTCGACATCGGTCGCTTCGACAAGAACGCGCAGGTCGCGGCGCGCTACGGCGTCAAGGGGCGGCTGGCGGGCGTGCCTGCGGTGCTGATCGTCGATCCGAAGGCCGATCGACTGGTCAATGCCGGTCGCGAGACCGCGCTGTCGGACGCGCGGCACATGAACCCGCAGGCGTTGGCCGACTGGCTGGCCCAGTGGGCGATCTGACGCCAGCCGATCGGCCCGCGTCGCCGTGCACGGGCATCTGCACGCTGGACGACGACGATGTCTGCATAGGCTGTGCGCGGACGCTGGACGAGATCGCACGGTGGGGGTCGATGAGCGCGGATGAGCGGCGCGCGGTGATCGCGGCGCCATCGGTGCCCTACGGACAATAAGTCGGTCCGTTCTCCTGCGAAAGCAGGAGCCCAAGATCACAAGCGGTGTCGATCGTTGCCCCGGGTTCCTGCTTTCGTAGGAAAACGCCTTCTGGTTCGGATCGATCGGAAGACGCTCTACGCCGCCGATGTCGCCGCCGCCGCGATCAGCGCATCGTCGATCGCCACCCCGCGGACATACGCCTCCCGCGTCGCCAGCCGCGCCCAGTAGGCGCTGAACGCCTCCAGCTTCGGCAGCGTCCCGAACTGCAGCCCCCAGCCCACCTGCGACCCGACATACACATCCGCCGCGGTGAACCGGTCGCCCGCGATGAAGGGATGCGCCGACACCGCGCCCTCCAGCACGTCGACCATCATGTCGTAGCTGCCATAACCGGCCATGCGCTGCTGCTGGTCGGTCGGCGTGACTCCCAGCGACCGGTTCGTGATCGCCGCCTCGACAGGACCGGCCGCAAAGAACAGCCAGCGATAATAGTCCGCCCGCTCGGCAGCAGTCGGTGCGAGGCCGGCCTCCGGAAACGCCTCCGCCAGATACGCGCAGATCGCCGCGCCCTCGGTCACCACCTTGCCGTCATGAACGATCGCGGGAACCTTCCCCATCGGATTGATCGCGAGATAGTCGGGCGCCTTCATCGAATCGGCATAGCCCAGCAAGACCGTCTCGTACGGCGCGCCGACTTCCTCGATCATCCAGCGCGCGATGCGGCCGCGCGACATCGGGTTGGTGTAGAAGGTCAGCGTCATGCCAGTGCCTGCCCGAACAATGCCAGCATCCGGTCCCAGGCTTTGTTCGCCTGCGCCGCATCGTAGACGCGGCTGTCGGGCGGGCACCAGCCGTGCATCGTCCCGGCATAGACCTCGATCTCGGCGGGTAGCTTCGCCGCCGCGAACGCCGTCTTCAGCGCGTCCTTGTCGGCCGGGGCACGCGCATCGTCGTTTGCGGCGATCGCGATCAGGTAGCGCGCCTTCATCTGCGGAATCAGCGCGGCGGGGCTATCGGGCTTGTCGGTGACCAGGCCACCGCCATGGAAGGTCGCGCCGGCACGGATGCGACCCGATACCGCGGCGGCGGTGCGGAACACCATCGGCCCGCCCATGCAATAGCCACTGGTGCCCATCCCGCGCTTCGTGTCCACCTCGGGCTGCGCGTCGAGGAAATGGGTGAAGGCGACGGCGTCGCGCACCGTGCCCTCGTCGCTGAGCGCTTGCACGAAGGGCATGATCTTCGCGCGGACATCGGGCTGGTCGAAGGATTCGCCCGCCGCCAGGAACGGCGCCTTGGTCGACCGATAGAATTGGTTGACGACCAGCACCGCGTAACCCGATTGCGCGAGCCGATCGGCCATCTGCCGGAAGGCGGGACGCAGCCCCATGATGTCGGGCCAGATCAGCACGCCGGGATGCTTGCCGCCCGACGGCGCGACGAAATAGGCGTCCGCCTTGCCGTCGGGCGTGTCGATCGCAACGTCGCGGCCGGCGACGGTCAAGGCGTTCGCGGGCACCGGCAGCATCAAGGCCAAGCCCGCCGCCCCCGTCATCGCGCCGAATTGCCGGCGCGAAACGCCGAGCGCCTGGTCGTTATCCCGGGTGGTATGGTCGTCGCACATCGCATGCTCTCCGCTCGAATCGCCTATTGGCGTCGGGGACATGCTAGGTCAGGCGGCGCGCCACCACCAGACGCCGTCGCGGTCCTCGCGCACCGCCCGCCCGGCGACCTGCAAGCGGCGCAGATGCGCCAGCGCTTCGCCCGTCGCCATCGCGATCATGTCGGAACCGACCGTGCGCCTGAACAGCAACGGGAAGGCATCGACCGCGCGCATCGGTTCGGCCAGCGCCTCGGCGAGCCGGTCGAGCCGCGCATGATGCTCCGCCGCCATAGCGGCCAGCCGCGTGTGCAGCCCGGTGAACGGATCGCCATGCCCCGGCAGCACCAGCAGGTCGGCCGGCAATGTCTTCAGCCGCTCGATCGACGCGAGCCATTCGCCCAGCGGATCCGCCTCCGGCTCGGTCACGCCCAGCGACACGTTGGGACTGATCCGCGGCAGGACCTGGTCGCCCGCGATCAGGACGCCGCCATACTCGTCGAGCAGGCAGGCATGTTCCGGGCTATGGCCCGATCCCACGACCACCCGCCAGTCGACCCCGCCGACGCGCAGCGTCTCGCCATCCGCGATGCGGGTGAAGCTCAGCGGCAACGGCGTGATGATCCGCCGGAACCCGTTCCACCCCCGCGCCACCGCATGTGCCAGCTGCTCCTCGTCCCAGCCCGCCCCGCGCCAGAACGCGATCATCTCGTCCGGCACCGCGTCGCGCGCATCCGCGGCGAGCATCCGCGCGGTCAGCCATTCGCCGCGCGTCATGACCAGCGGACAGCGGTGGTGATCGCACATCCAGCCCGCCAGGCCGATATGATCGGGGTGGAAATGCGTGCCGATCACGCGCGTGAACCGCTCGCCCGCCAGCGGTCCCTTCGCCAGCGTCTTCCACGACGCACGTGCCTCGGTAGTGTTCATGCCGGTATCGACCAGCGCGCTGCCGCCGTTATCGTCGAGCAACCAGCAGTTCACGTGGCGCAACGGTCCAGGCACCGACAGCCGTACCCAGCGCACGCCGGGCGCGACCGTCATCACCCCGCCCTCGCCGGGCTCCGTGCCACCGAACGGATAGTCGAGCGGCCGATCGAGCGGCGCCGCGAAGGTCACCGCTTGAACGGGTCGTCGAACAGCGGCTTGGGCTGCATCGTCCCGTCGGCGATCATTTCCGCCTCGCGCGCATGCTGGATGCGTTCGGCGCGGAGCTGTTCGATGAGCGCCTCGCGGTCGCCCTCCAGCCGGGTGTCCGGCTGCGCCTCGATCCCCGCCGCCTTCGCCGCCTTGGCGACCGCGGCGTCGAGTTCGCGCTGCGTGGTCAGGCCAAGCGTCACCGGATCCTTCGGCGTGATGTTGGCGATGTTCCAGTGGCTGCGGTCGCGGATCGCCGCGATCGTCGTGCGCGTGGTGCCGATCAGCAGGCCGATCGCGCCGTCGGTGATCTCAGGATGGTTGCGGATGATCCAGGAAATGCCGTCGGGCTTGTCCTGCCGCTTGCTGACCGGCGTATAGCGCGGGCCCTTGGTGCGGCGGACCTGGTCGGGACCCTTGATCATCTTCAGCCGGTATTCGGGATCGGCCGAGCCCTTGTCGATCTCCTCCTGCGTCACTTCGTGTGCGCGGATCGGGTCGCGGCCGGTCAGCTTCGTCGCGGCGGTATCATCGGCGATCGCCTGGATCTCGAGGATGTGGAGCGCACAGAAATCGGCGATCTGTTCGAAGCTGAGCGCGGTATTGTCGACCAGCCAGGAGGCGGTCGCGTGGGGCATGAGCGGCTGGGCCACGGGGAAACTCCGTAAAAATAGAAAGGGCCGCCCCTCCCGGGGCGGCCTGACATGTCGGATGACTTAGTGCGCGCGGGCGCGAAGGGCAAGCGGTCAGGCGGCGCGTGCCATCAGCTGGAGCGGCGCGAGCGCGCTGATGAATTGCCGCGCGCTCGCGGCCCAGGTGAAGCGGCCCGCATGGGCGGCGTCCGGCACGTCCTCCCGCGCCAGCGCCGCGGCGATCGCCGCGTCCAGATCCTCGTCCATCGCACCGACGCGTTCGTCGAGCACATCGACCGGCCCGGTGACCGGATAGGCCGCGACCGGCGTCCCGCAGGCCAATGCCTCGATCATCACGAGCCCGAACGTGTCCGTGCGGCTGGGAAAGACCAGCACGTCGGCTGCGCGATACGAGGCCGCCAGCTCCGCGCCGAAGCGCGCGCCGGTGAAGATCGCATCGGGGAACTGCCGTTCCAGCGTGGCGCGCGCCGGACCGTCGCCGACCACGACCTTGCTGCCCGGATGGCTGGATTGCAGGAAGGCGACGATGTTCTTCTCGACCGCGACCCGCCCGACATAGAGCTGGACCGGCCCCGGCAACGCCGCGATCATCGGATCGCGTGCGCCGTCCAGCCCGAAGATCGACAGGTCGACGCCGCGGCCCCAGGGCCGGACCTGCTCGATGCCATGCGCGGTCAGCGTCGCCGCGACGGAAGGGGTCGACACCAGCACCGCATGCGCGGGCTCGTGGAACCAGCGGATATAGCGCCAGACCCATTCCGGATTGATCCGCGCGCGCGCCGCGACATAATCGGGGAATTGGGTGTGATAGGCGGTCGTGAAGGGTAGCGCGCGCGCCATGCACCAGCGCCGCGCGACGAGGCACAAAGGCCCCTCCGTCGCCAGATGGATGGCATCCGCGCCGAATTCCGACAACAGTCGACCGACCGTGGCACCGCGCGCGAAGGCGAGGCGGATCTCGGGATAGGTCGGGCATGGCACCGAGACGAAACGATCGGGTGCGACGATCAGGACCTCGTGCCCCATCTTCTGCAGCTCCGCGCGGACCGAGTTCAGCGTGCGGACGACGCCGTTGATCTGCGGCGTCCAGGCGTCGGTGACGATCGCGATGCGCATGTCGGTTCTCCCGGTTGAACGATATCAGGCGGCGATGGCGACGGGCGCATCGCGCATCGCCATGACGTCGGCCCAGTGCAGCAGCTCCATCCGGCCGTCGAAATGCTCCACCAGCGCGGTGCAGCCTTCGACCCAGTCGCCGTCGTTATAATATTGGATCCCCGCGATCTCGCGGATCTCGGCGGTGTGGATATGCCCGCACACGACCCCGTCGACCCCGCGCGATCCGGCGGCGTGCGCGACGACCTCCTCGAAATGCGAGATGAACGCGACCGCGTTCTTGACCTTGGCCTTGGCGTGCTTGGACAACGACCAATACGGCATCTTCAACCGCCGCCGCCACACGTTCAACCAGCGGTTGAGCGCCATCAGCGCGGTATAGGCGGCGTCGCCGACATGCGCGATCCAGCGATGCGCCATCGTGACCGCATCGAATTCGTCGCCGTGCAGGATCAGCAGCCGGCGACCGTCCGCGGTTTCGTGGATCGCCTTGCGGCGTATCGACACGCCGCCGAAATCGAGCCCCGAAAATTGCCGGAACACCTCGTCGTGATTGCCGGGGATATAGACCATCCGCGTGCCGCGCTTGGCGCGCTTCAGCAAACGCAGGACGACGTCGTTGTGCGCGGCGGGCCAGTAGAAGCGCTTCTTCAGCTGCCAACCGTCGATCATGTCGCCGACCAGGTACATCGTCTCGCTGTCGACGTGATCGAGGAAGTCGATCAGCATCTCGGCGTTGCAGCCGCGGGTGCCGAGATGGACGTCGGAAATCCAGATCGTCCGGTAGCGCGCGCGCTCGACGATACGCTCGGGGGTGGCCGGTCGCGCGTTCGCGAAGTCGGCTGGCAGGAAATCGGCGATATCGGTGATCGTGGCAGCGGCGTCCATCGGCGTCGTTCCCCTGGTCGGTACGACGATCCTATGCCCCGCGAATGTTACGGGGGTGTGCGGTTATGGTGACGGGACGGTGACGGGCGTCCGTTGGTTGGGCAAGACTGTCGGTCGATCCAGCAAATCATCCGTTACTTTGGCGAACCCAGTCGTCATCCGCGAAACCATCCGTCATCCCCGCGGAACCTATCCGTCATCCCCGCGAAAGCGGGGACCCCGCTCCTTCTTCCGCACCGCCGTTGATGACATCGAAAAGGTCGCGCCAATCGGGATTGCCGCGTTCGATCAGTTCGATCTTCCAGGCCCGTCGCCATTTCTTCATCGCCTTTTCGCGGGCGATCGCATCGACGATGCTTTCCGTCCAATCGGCGTAGACCAGCCGATCGATGCCATAGCGACGGCAGAACGCGGAGCCTTCGTTCGATCGATGCTGGAACCCGCGTTGGGCGATGTACGCGGTAACGCCGATGTAGATCGCGCCGCGGTAGCGATCGGTCATCATATAAACCCAGCCGCCCCGCATCCTTCATGATCCGAGAAGAAGCGGGATCCTCGCTTTCGCGAGGATGACGGATGGGGAACATACCGACCTTGTCATCCCGGCGAAAGCGGGGATCCCGCTTCTTCCTCGCGCCCCATCAATCGACCACCAGCACGATCTTCCCCACATGATCCCCCGCCTCCATCCGCCGATGCGCATCCGCGGCGTCCGCCAGCGGGTATGTCCGGTCGATCACCGGCTTCAGCTTCCCCGCCTCGACATGCGGCCAGACGGTGCGCGCGAGTTCATCCGCCACCAGCGTCTTGAACGACACGTCCCGAGCGCGCAGCGTCGATCCGGTCAGCGTCAGGCGGCGGCGCATGATCTCGAAGATGGGGATCGTCGCCATCGGTCCGCGCTGGATCGCGATCGAGACGTGGCGACCGTCGTCCGCCAGGCATTGCAGGTTGCGCGGCACGTAATCGCCGCCGACCATGTCGAGGACCGCGGCGACGCCCTTTCCGCCGGTGATCGTCTTCACCCGCTCGACGAAATCCTCCGCGCTGTAGTCGATCGCATGGTTCGCGCCGATCGCCAGCGCCGCGGCACATTTCGCCGCCGATCCCGCGGTCACGATGATCTCGACCCCGAACACCCGGCACAGCGCGATCGCCATCGTGCCGATCCCGGAGGTCCCGCCATGCACCAGCACCGTGTCGCCCTCGGTCGCATAGGCGCGCTCGAACAAATTCGTCCACACGGTGAACAACGTCTCGGGCATCGCCGCCGCCTCGACCATCGACAGCGCGTGCGGCACCGGCAGGCACTGGCCGAACGGTGCCACGGCATATTGCGCATAGGCGCCGCCAGTCACCAGCGCGCAGACCGGCTGACCGATCTGTTCGGCCTCCACGCCCTCCCCCACCGCGACGATCGTCCCGGAAAATTCCATGCCCAGGATCGACGAGGCCCCCGGCGGCGGCGGGTATCTGCCTTCGCGCTGCATCACCTCGGGCCGATTCACGCCGACCGCGGCGACGCGGACCAACACTTCGCCGGCCTGCGGCACCGGCACGGGTCGCTCTACCGGGACCAGCACCTCCGGACCGCCCGGCTGCACCGGATCGATAGCGATCATCACCTCGGGTATTTCGTCCATCGGCCGTGCCCTATTCCCAAGATTGCCGGCGTTATTGACATCGTCCGCCCCGCGGTCAACGCTGTGCGCGCAATGACCGATCCGGACGACGCCCCTCTTCGTCGCGACGACCTGCTGGCGCAGCTGGTGCGGCAGGACCTCGACCCGCTGTCGGTCGCGGAGCTGGAGGCGCGGATCGCCGCGCTGGAGGCCGAGATCGCCCGGGCCCGTACGAAGATTGAACGCGCCGTTAGCCATCGCGCAAGCGCCGACCAGCTATTCAGGCGATGAGTGTGAGGGCACCCCTTCGGTACGATGATCCACATCGCCGATCGGGCTGCCGGATGCTTGATGCGGGCCCGTTCCGTTCCAACATAGGAAAAAACGGGTCAGCGTTCCTTCGTGGCCCGACTGGAGTATCCTGACATGCCATCCTTCGCCCCCGCGCTCGAGACCACGCTGCACAAGGCGCTCGAGGCCGCGTCGTCCAGGCGTCACGAATATGCGACGCTCGAACATCTGCTCCTCGCGCTGATCGACGACGAACATGCCTCCAAGGTGATGCTCGCCTGCAAGGCCGATCTCGGCGAGCTGAAGACGACCGTCGCGCATTATCTCGACACCGAACTCGACGCGCTGAAGGTCGATGCCGCCACCGACCCCTCGCCCACCAGCGGGTTCCAGCGCGTCGTCCAGCGCGCGATCCTGCACGTCCAGTCGTCGGGCCGCGACGAAGTGACCGGCGCGAACGTGCTCGTCGCCTTGTTCAGCGAGCGCGAGAGCTACGCCGTTTATTTCCTGCAGCAGCAGGACATGAGCCGCCTCGATGCGGTCAGCTTCATCAGCCACGGTGTCGGCAAGGGCGGCGCGGCGGTCGAGGCATCGTCGCCCAAGGGTGCCGAAGAAGAGAAACCCGCCAAGGGACAGGAGAAGGGCAAGACGGAAAGCGCGCTCAAGCAGTTCACCGTCGATCTCAACGAGAAGGCCAAGAACGGCAAGGTCGATCCGCTGATCGGCCGCGGCCCGGAGGTCGATCGCACGATCCAGATCCTGTGCCGCCGGTCGAAGAACAACCCGCTATATGTCGGTGATCCCGGCGTCGGGAAGACCGCGATCGCGGAAGGCCTGGCGCGCAAGATCGTCGAGGGCGACGTGCCCGACGTGCTGCTGGAGGCGGTCATCTATTCGCTCGACATGGGCGCGCTGCTGGCCGGCACGCGGTATCGCGGCGATTTCGAGGAACGGCTGAAGGCGGTCGTCAACGAACTCGAGAAGATGCCGCACGCGGTGCTGTTCATCGACGAGATCCATACCGTCATCGGTGCGGGTGCCACATCGGGCGGCGCGATGGACGCGTCGAACCTGCTGAAGCCGGCTTTGTCGAGCGGCGGCATCCGCTGCATCGGCTCCACGACCTACAAGGAGTTCCGCAACCACTTCGAGAAGGACCGCGCGCTGTTGCGGCGCTTCCAGAAGATCGACGTGAACGAGCCGACGATCGAGGATACCATCAAGATCCTCGCCGGCCTCCGCTCGGCGTTCGAGGAGCATCACTCGGTCAAGTACACGCCCGATGCGATCAAGTCGGCGGTCGAGCTGTCGGCGCGCTACATCAACGACCGCAAGTTGCCCGACAAGGCGATCGACGTGATCGACGAAGTCGGCGCGATGCAGATGCTGGTGCCCGCGAACAAGCGCAAGAAGACGATCACCACCAAGGAGATCGAACAGGTCATCGCGACGATGGCGCGCATCCCGCCGAAATCGGTCTCGACCGACGACAAGGCGGCGCTGTCGACGCTGGAGACCGATCTGAAGCGCGTGGTGTTCGGGCAGAATGCGGCGATCGAGAAGCTGGCATCGGCGATCAAGCTGGCGCGGGCGGGTCTGCGCGAGCCGGAGAAGCCGATCGGCAACTACCTGTTCACCGGTCCGCCGGGCGTCGGCAAGACCGAGGTCGCGAAGCAGCTCGCGTCGATCCTGGGTATCCCGCTCCAGCGGTTCGACATGTCCGAATATATGGAGCGGCATTCGGTCAGCCGGCTGATCGGCGCGCCCCCGGGCTATGTCGGGTTCGACCAGGGCGGTCTCTTGACCGACGCGGTCGACCAGAACCCGCATTGCGTGCTGCTGCTCGACGAGATCGAGAAGGCGCATCCGGACCTGTTCAACATCCTGTTGCAGGTGATGGATAACGGGCGCCTGACGGACCAGCACGGCAAGTCGGTCGATTTCCGCAACGTCATCCTGATCATGACGACCAATGCGGGTGCCAGCGATATGGCACGCGAGACGGTCGGCTTCGGGAACCTGACGCGCGAGGGCGAGGACGAGCAGGCGGTGCAGAAGATGTTCACGCCGGAATTCCGCA
>CAXTVB010000076.1:0-11164 GCA_964247555.1 uncultured Sphingomonas sp.
GTCCTGGTCTTGGTCGTCATCGTGCGGCTGATACAGGCTTATGCACGGGTCATCGAATAAAATTGCGACCAGCATAGTCAAGCCGCGTTAAGGCGCACAGGCGTAACGAAGATGTCGAAGCGAAGACGTCGAGGCGGGCACCCCGTCGGGAAGGGCGAGCATGATGTTCATGCGCAAGAAGCGGTCGATCGTCCGGCTCCTCGTCGTCGAGGACGAGCCGCTGATCGCGTTCGACACCGAACATGTCCTGACCGACGCCGCGTTCACGATCGTCGCCACGGTCGACCGTGTCGCGGATGCGTTGGCGGTCATCGAAAGCGGCGCGACGATCGATCTGGTGCTGGTCGATGTCAGCCTGGCCGACGGATCGGGCATCGACGTCGCGCGCGCCGCGCATGGTCAGGGCGTGGCGGTGATGTTCGTGACCGGCAATTGCCCGGTCGACGCGCAGAGCTTCGCGACCGGATGCCTGGCGAAACCCTATGCGCCGCGCGACCTGCTGGGTTCGATCGCCGCGATCGAGGCGATGCGCGGCGGCCAGACCCCGAAGCGGTTGCCGACCGGCTTCACCCTGTTCGAGACGGTCTGACCGCTTCGCCTCTAGCCAGCGCGTGTCACCCCGCTAAGGTCGCCCGCAGACCGGCGGGGAGTGAGATATGGCGGGCCAGCAACTGCGATCGGCGGGGCGACCGACCTTGCGAGGCTATCTGGCGCCGGCACCGCTCGGCGCGTTCCTGCTGGGGATATCGAGCGGTTTTCCGCTGGTGCTGCTTTTGTCGACCATGTCCTATTGGCTGTCTCGCGTCGGCGTTGACAAGAAGACGATCGGTTTCGCCTTCGCGCTCGGAACGCCCTACACGCTGAAATTCCTGTGGGCGCCGATCATCGACGGCGTGTCGATCCCGATCCTAGCAAAGCTGGTCGGGCAGCGCCGGGCGTGGCTGTACACCGTGCAGGCGCTTCTCGTGATCGCGGTGATCCAGCTGGGCGCGAGCGATCCGGTGCATCACATCGGTCGGTTTGCGTTTTGGGGCGTCATCATGGCGTTCCTGTCGGCGACGCAGGACATCGTGATCGACGCATATCGAATCGAAACGCTGGCGGACGACGAACTGGCGCAGGGGACCGCGACCAACCAGGTCGGCTACCGTACGGGCAATCTGCTCGCCGGGGCGGGGACGGTCTGGCTGGCATCGACCGAGGGGCTGGGGCTCGGCTGGGCGTCCGGGTATGCGCGGACCGCCGCGCTGGTCCTGCCGGGCGCGATCGCGTCGATCTGGCTCGGGCCGGGCAAGCGCACGGCGGTGCGCGAGTCGTTCAGTGCCGCGACCTTCGTTCATTTCCTGCGTCATAACGTCGTCGCGCCGTTCCTCGATTTCTTCCAGCGAAGGGGCGCATGGCTGATCCTGCTGTTCGTGCTGACGTATAAACTGGGCGATGCGGTCGGGCAGAACATGCTGTCGCCGATGGTGGTCGCCCAAGGCTATTCGGACACCGACTTCATTGCGATCAACAAATTGGTCGGCTTTTGGGCGTTGGTTATCGGGTCGTTGATTGCGGGCGGACTGATCGCACGGTTTGGGATGGTTCGGCTGCTGTTCGGGGCGGGGGTGATCATGATGATCGCGAATTTGATGTTCGCCAGCGTCGCGCTGACGGGCCATTCGCGAACGCTGCTGGCGGTCGCGGTCGGAACCGAGAATTTATTCGCGGCGATCAGCCTTACGGTGTTCGCGACCTATCTGGCCGGCCTGTCCAATACCGCGTTCACCGCCACCCAATATGCCTTGTTGTCCAGCGTGGCGGCGATCGGACGCACGTTCGCCACGACCCCGTCGGGCTATGTCGCGAGTGCACTGGGCTGGCCGAGCTTTTACGTCTTCTGCTGCTGCCTCGCGATCCCGGGACTGACGTTCCTCTGGCTGATGCAGCGCGCCGGGTTCGTCGTCGAAAGCGTGCGGCAGAGCGGGGTCGATAAGCCGGACAGCGCGCTCGACGCGCAGTCCGCCTAGACCGAGACCGGTCGCCCTTCGTCCGCGAAGGCCATCGCGACCGCCGCGGCGCTGGCCAATACGCCGTCGGCGCGGCGGACGCCCAGCAGGTCGGACAATAGCAGCCGCGCGACGTCCGGCGCGGTTTCCACCCGCGCCAGGATCGTCAGCATCGCCGCCTCCGCACTGGTCATGCGCGGACAGCAGCACGGCGCGATCGCGATCGGTCCGGTCGATGTCGCGGCAAGATCGGCCATCAGCGCACGGATCAGGACCAGCGGGCGGCGGAACGACTGGCCGAAGCCGGTGAACAGCGCGTGAGACGCGCGCGCATCGGCCAGTCCATGCGCCCCGATCCGTCGCATCGCGAACAACGCCAGCCGGGCATTGGGGCAAGCCGGCATCAGATGCGGCAAGGCGGCGATGGCGGTGGTGGCACTGGTCGACATGGGAACGGACTTTCGCGGTGGCCCATGAAAGGTCGCTAATCCGTTATTGCAAGTCAATAGCAATAATCAGTCCGGGATTTGCCCGTTGATACGAAGCGTGTCGCCGGCAAGGTAGAGCGAGCCCGCGACCAGCACGAAGCATGCCGCACCGGTGGCGGCCAGCCGGTCGATCGCCGCCGGCACCGACTCCGCTATGTCCGCCGCGATCCCGAACGACCGCGCGGTGGCGGCGAGCGCGTCGGGCGCATGGTGCGCATGGCCCGGCACCGGCACTGCGATCACCCGTCGCAGCCCGGGGGCCAGCGCGCGAACGACGCCGTCCGCATCCTTGTTCGCAAGCATCCCCAGCACGAGCGTCGCCCCCCCTCGCGCGACCCGGCGCAGCGCTTTCGCCACCGGCACCGCGGCGGAGGGGTTGTGCGCGCCGTCGAGCCAGATCGCGCTGCCCGGCGGCAGGCGATCGACCAGAGGCCCGGGCGCGAGCCGCTGCATCCGCGCGGGCCAATGCGCCCATTCGGCCGCCGCGCGCACCGCCGCCTCGGGGATATCCAGCGCACCCTGGTGCCGCAACATGGCGATGGCGAGCGCCAGGTTGCGCGACTGGTGCGCGCCGACCAGCCGGGGGCGGGGGGTCACGACCGCGAAGCCGGCGTCGCGGTAGCGTATCGTCGATTTGGCGGTCTCGCTCGACCAGTCGCGTTTCCGCGCGAAGACGGGCGCGCCTGCCGCCGCAGCGACGTCGGCGATCCGTGCGCGCAGCGGCCGGGCATAGTCCATCGTGATCAGCGGGACGCCCCGCTTGGCGATCCCCGCCTTCTCGCCGGCGATGCCGACCAGCCGGTCGCCCAGAAACGATTCGTGATCCATCCCCAGCGCGGCGATCCCGGTGACGACGGGTGCGACGACATTGGTCGCATCCAGCCGTCCGCCGAGGCCCACCTCGACGATCGTCGCGGCGGCGGGATGGCGCGCGAAGGCGAGGAAGGCGGCCGCGGTCGTGACCTCGAAGAAGCTGGGCGCGATATCGCCCGCGACGTCCAGCACCTCCGCCAACAAGCCCGCGAGCGTCCTATCGTCGATCAGCCGGCCGCCGATCCGGATGCGTTCGTTGAAGCGGACGAGGTGCGGGCTGGAATAGACGTGCACATTGTGCCCCGCCGCCTCGATCGCGGCCCGCAGGAACGCGCAGGTCGATCCCTTCCCGTTGGTGCCGGCGACGTGGAACACCGGCGGCATCGCGAGATGCGGATCGCCGAGCCGGTGGAGGAGCTGCGCGATCCGTTCGAGCCCGAGGATGTCCGCGCCGGGGGACAGGGTGGCCAGGCGGTCGAGCTGGGCCTGGACGGCGGGGGAGGAGGAGGTGGCGTGGTCGGGCATGACTTAGCTCCCCTCCCGTTTACGGGAGGGGTTGGGGGTGGGCGCTCGCTCTCCTCCGACGATACCGCTCGTGGATAGCGCCCGCCCACCCCCGGCCCCTCCCGCTTGCGGGAGGGGAGAGGTCTTCACGCCGCCCGCTTCGCGCACAGATACCCGATCGTCTGCGCGATCCGCTCCGGCAGATCCCGGCGGTGCACCACCATGTCCAGCATCCCGTGGTCGAGCAGATATTCCGCCCGCTGGAACCCCTCGGGAAGCTTCTCGCGGATCGTCTGTTCGATCACGCGCGCGCCGGCGAAGCCGATCAGCGCGCCGGGCTCCGCGATCTGGACGTCGCCCAGCATCGCATAGCTGGCGGTGACGCCGCCCGTCGTCGGATCGGTCAGCACGACGATATAGGGCAGCCCCGCGTCGTGGAGCATCGCGATCGCGACCGTCGCGCGCGGCATCTGCATGAGGCTCAAGATGCCCTCCTGCATCCGCGCGCCGCCGGCGGCGGTGAAAATGACATAGGGCACGCCGTCCGCGATCGCATTCTCCACGCCGCGCACGAACGCCTCGCCGACCGCCAAGCCCATCGATCCGCCCATGAACGCGAAATCCTGCACGCCGACGACCGCGCCGTGTCCGCCGATCGTCCCGCGCGCGTTGATCAGCGCATCCTGTTCGGATGTCGCGGTCCGCGCCGCCTTGATCCGATCGGCATAGCGCTTCGAATCGCGGAACTTCAGCGGATCCTCGGGCACTTTCGGGGTCGGCAGAACCTGATGGTCGCCGTCGAAGATCTGTTCGAACCGTATCTTCGGCCCGATCCGCTCGTGATGGTCGCATTTCGGGCAGACCCAGAGATTCTCCTCCAGCTCCTTCACGAACACCATCTGTCCGCATCCCTTGCACTTGTGCCAGAGATTCTCCTCCGTCGTCGCCTTCTTCGCGACGAAGGGCAGGGCGTTGCGGACGCTGTTGAGCCAGCTCATGCCCAATTCCCCATCAAAGCTTCCTTTCTGGCCGACGCGACGGCATCGGCGAGGCTGCGAATATAGCTGGCGACGGGGCCGGGCGCATCGACGCCGTGCTGCGCGACGATCTCCACGATGGCGGAGCCGACGACGACCCCGTCCGCGACCGCTGCGACCTGCGCGGCCTGGTCGGGAGTGCGGATGCCGAAGCCGACCGCGACGGGGAGATCGGTCGCGGCCTTCAGTCGGGCGACCGACTCCTCGATCGACGCGGCCGCGGCCTGTTGCAGCCCGGTTATGCCGGCGACGGAAACATAATAGAGGAACCCGCTCGCGCCATCGAGGACGGTCGGCAGGCGGACGGCGTCGGTGGTCGGGGTGGCGAGCCGGATCGACGCGACGCCCGCGGCGCGCAATTGCGGGCCGAGCGCGTCGTCTTCCTCGGGCGGGATATCGACGCAGATGACGCCGTCGACGCCGGCGTCCTTCGCCGCGGCGGCGAACCAGTCGGCGCCGCGGCGGATCATCGGGTTGGCATAGCCCATCAGGACGAGCGGAACGTCGGGGTGGCGCACGCGGAAGGCCTTGGCGATCGCGAGGATGTCCGCGGTCGTCGTGCCCGAGGCGAGGCTGCGGATGTTCGCGGCCTGGATCGCGGGGCCGTCCGCCATCGGATCGGTGAACGGCATGCCCAGTTCGATCACGTCCGCGCCGCCTTCGACGAGCGCGTCGAGGATGGCGGGGGTGGCTGCGGCAGTGGGATCGCCCGCGGTGACGAAGGCGATGAGCGCGGGATGGGGCTTCGCGAAGGCGGTGGCGAGACGGGTCACTTCTTGCCCCCCTCCCGCGTGCGGGAGGGGTTGGGGGCGGGCGCTCGCTCTCCAGCAGCGGTGGACGTGCGGAGAGGGAGCGCCCACCCCCGGCCCCTCCCGTAAACGGGAGGGGAGAAGGAGACGGTCATATCGACACCCCCAGCGCCTCGGCGACGGTGAAGATGTCCTTGTCCCCCCGTCCGCACAAATTCGCCAGGATCACCTGATCCTGCCGCATCTCCCGCGCCTTGCGCGTCACTGCCGCGATGGCATGCGACGGTTCCAGCGCGGGAATGATCCCCTCCGTCCGGCACAGCAGCTGGAACGCGTCCAGCGCCTCGACATCGGTCGCGCTGTCATACTGCACCCGACCGATATCGCGGAGCCAGGCATGCTCGGGCCCGATGCCGGGATAGTCGAGGCCCGCCGAGATCGAATGCGCCTCGGTGATCTGGCCGTCCTCGTCCTGCAGCAGGTAGGTCTTGTTGCCGTGAAGCACCCCCGGCGATCCGCCCGCGAGGCTGGCGGCATGTTCCTTGTCGAGACCGTGCCCCGCGGCTTCCACGCCCAGCATCGCCACATCGGCGTCGTCGAGGAACGGATGGAACAGCCCGATCGCATTCGACCCGCCGCCGATCGCGGCGACGAGCAGGTCGGGCAGGCGCCCCGTCCGGCTGAGCATCTGCGCGCGCGCTTCCTTTCCGATCACGCTCTGGAAATCGCGGACGAGCTCGGGATAGGGGTGCGGGCCGGCCGCGGTGCCGATGATGTAGAATGTGTCGTGGACGTTCGCGACCCAATCGCGCATCCCCTCGTTCATCGCATCCTTCAGCGTGTGCGCACCGCTCGTCACCGGGCGGATTTCGGCGCCGAGCAGCTTCATCCGGAACACGTTGGGCGCCTGCCGCTCGATATCGCGCGCGCCCATGTAGATCACGCAGGGCAGGCCGAAGCGCGCGCAGACGGTGGCGGTAGCGACGCCGTGCTGTCCAGCGCCCGTCTCAGCGATGATCCGCGTCTTGCCCATCCGCATCGCGAGCAGGATCTGGCCGACGCAATTGTTGATCTTGTGCGCGCCGGTATGGTTCAGCTCGTCGCGCTTGAACCAGACCTGCGCGCCCATCCCCTCCGGCGCGGAGGCGCGCAGCGCTTCGGTCAGCCGCTCGGCATAATATAGCGGGCTGGGACGGCCGACATAATGCTCGAGCAGATCGTCGAACTGCGCCTGGAACGCCGGGTCCTGCTTGGCGGCGCGGTACGCCTCGTCAAGTTCGAGGACGAGCGGCATCAGCGTCTCGGCGACGTAGCGGCCACCATAATCGCCGAAATGGCCGCGGTCGTCTGGCTGGGTGCGGAAGGAATTGGGCGCGTTCATGCTGCGCGAATAGCAGTTCGGCGGTCGCTGTCACCCCCCGCGCGCGCCGAGTACCCCACCCCGGCGAAGGCCGGGGCCCATCAGGGAATACCGGCGCTTGAACGTCCCGCGCGTCGCAGCGATATACGCTGCGTATGGGCCCCGGCCTTCGCCGGGGTGGGTCTTATGGCGCGACCGCAGCAAGAAACGCGGCGATCTTCCCGGCATCCTTCACCCCCGGCGCGCTCTCCACGCCCGAGGAAACGTCGACCGCGGTCGCCCCCGTAACCCGGATCGCCTCCGCCACGTTCGCCGGATCGAGCCCACCCGACAGCAGCCACGGCAGCGGATGCCGGAAGCCGTCCAGCAATCGCCAGTCGAACCGCACGCCCATGCCGCCCGGCAGCGCCGCGCCGTCGGGCGTCTTCGCATCGTACAGGATCCGGTCGACCGCGCCGGCATAGCCTCGCGCCGCGTCCAGATCGGCGCGCGTCTTGACCGCGACCGCCGCCCAGGTTTCCCTTCCGGAGCGCGCGCGTATCGCCGCGGCGCGGGTCGGCATAGTCTTGTGCAGCTGCACCGCGTCCAGCCGCCCCGCTTCGATCGCGCGCGCCAGCAATGCGTCGTCCGGATCGACGAACACCCCGACCCGCCCGATGTGCGCGGGCACCCGCACGGCCAGCTCGGCGGCGCGCTCGAACGATATGTCGCGCGGGGAGGGTGCGAAGAACACGAACCCGACATGCCGAGCGCCGCCCCGGATCGCGGCGTCCAGCGTCTCCGGAGTCGAAAGTCCGCAAATTTTCGCCGTCGCGGTCATCGTGCGATCGGCCGTTCGAGGACCGTCAGCACCAGCGGCGGGTCGAGCGCGATGGGGAAGGGGCGGGTCTCGCCGGTCGGGACGTACCCCCGCCGCGCATAAAAGGCGATGAGCTCATGGCGTTGCGCGATGACCGTCATTTCGACCCGCGTCGCGGCGAACTGCGTCAGCGCGACGTCCTCCGCCGCGGCGATCAGCTGCTTGCCGTGCCCCCCCGCCTGCAACAGCGGATCGACGCACAGCAATCCGAGATAGGCGAGCCCGCCCCCGGCCTGCGCCACCCGGACGCACCCCGCTTGCCGGTCGCCCGCCCATCCTACCAGCAGGCGCTCGGCCGGATCGGCCAGCATCGCGTGCAACTCGTCCAGTCCGATCCGTTCGCCCTCGACGATCAGGTCGGCCTCATGCGTCCAGCCGCTGCGCGACGTCTCGCCGCGATAGGCGCGCTGGATAAGCGCCTGGAGCGGGGCAAGATCGGCGGCGATCGCCGGGCGGATCGACAGGTCGGACATGCTGGGCGCTGTAGCAGGCGTGGCGCGGGCGGCAATTCCCCGTTCCGGAACGAGGCCGGCATGACGCGCGCCTAAAGCGTCGCCTCGATCGCCCTAGCGGCTGTGTCCGGATCCTCGGCCTGCGTGATGGGCCTCCCGACGACCAGGATCGACGCGCCCGCGTCGAGTGCCTGGCGCGGGGTCATCACGCGTTTCTGATCGCCGATCGCGCCGTCGGGCAGGCGGATGCCGGGGACGACGAAGAAGCCCTTGGGCCAGCGCTTGCGCGCGGCGGCGACTTCGGGGCCCGCGCAGACGATCCCGTCGATACCCGCTTCGGCGGCGAGGTCGGTCAGGCGCAGGACCTGATCGTGCGCGCTGCCCGAGACGCCCGTGGCGGCGAGGTCGCTGTCGTCCAGGCTGGTCAGCATCGTCACGCCGACGACCTTCGTCGCGGGCGGGGCGGCGGCCTTCGCATCTTCCAGCATCGCGCGACCGCCGCTCGCGTGGACGGTCAGGATCGCGGGCGCAAGCGGGCCCAGCGCCTGGATCGCCTTCGCGACGGTGTTGGGGATGTCGTGGAGCTTCAGGTCGAGGAAGATCGGCAGCCCGATCGCCGCCATCTCGCGCACCCCGGGCTGGCCGTTGGCAGCGAAGAATTCCAGGCCCAGCTTCAGTCCGCCGACATGATGGCGCACGCGCTGCGCGATGATCTTCGCGCGTGCGAGGTCGGGCGTGTCGATCGCGACGAACAGCGGGCTCACGGTTCGTCCGTTCGTACCGCGACGATCGGTTCGGGCTCCGGCACGACCACCATGGGCGGTGCTGGCGGTGGTGCTGCCATCGGTGCCGGCGGCGGTGCTGGCGGCGGAACGATGCGCATATCCGCCAGTGCACGCTCGCACGTCGCCAGCCGCTGCCGCAATCGCCAGCGGACCGCATGGTGGACGATCAGCATGGGGAGGAACCCGACCAGGAACGTCACCAGCAGCAGCAGCGGCAGGTTCACGTCGGCGATCAGGCCGCTCCACAGATGGATCTCGACCAGGTCCCAATTGCCGTAGGTGAAGATCGCTGCGAGGAACGTCAGCAGGCACCAGAACAGGATCTTCAGGAACTGCATCGGCTGGGGTCGCTCCGTTGGCGGGTAGTCAGGCTAACGCGGATGGAGCCGCTTGGCGAGTCTTGCGCTTCCCAATCCTCCCCCGCCAGGGGGAGGTGGCAGGCGCAGCCTGACGGAGGGGGCGGTGGGGTGTCGCCGACTGCAGAGGACATCGCCCACCTCCCCCTCCGTCGCCTTCGGCGCCACCTCCCCCTGGCGGGGGAGGATCGCAACGGCACCCGGCACCATCCGCCTACCCGATCTCCGCCCGCAACGTCGCGAACAACGCGGCAATCGCGGTCAGCCGCGGTTCCTCCTCGTCCAGGATCGTCCGGAAGGCCGCACGCTTGATCGCGGCGACGCGGCCCGGTTTCATGCGGACGGTGCGGGGCAAGGTGGAGACGGCGATGTCGATCATCCGCTCCGCCCCGTGCAGCCGTCCCCAGAGATAGTCATTCTCCCGGTAGCTCCGGCTGAAGAACGCGCCGAAGCTGTTGAACTGTATCCCCTTCAGCGTCGCCTCCGCGCCGCCGGACCGGATCGCGGTGGCGTCGTCGGGGGCGACACGGTCGACCTTGATCGGATCGAATTCGTCCAGCCCCTCGCCCTGCAGCATCGGCAGCGTCGCGGCGTCGAAATAGGGAAAGCCGAGATAGGCGAGCAGCAGCGGCCGCCGCGTGTCCTTCGATACCGCACCGAACGCCGCCGCCAGCCGCGCATCGGTTCGCGCATCCAGCCTGGTCAGGTCCAGCGAGGTGGACAGCGCGTCGAGCAACATAGCGGCATCGCCGCGCAACGAGCGGACCTGCGCCCGCAGCGCGACATGCGCGTCGGTCCGTTCGCGGTCGAGATAGTCGGACAGCGAATCGTAGATCGCGCCGCGCAACGCCGTCGCCTCGTGCTCCTCGACGACCCGATCCGCCTCGACATCGGACAGTCGCCGCGCGAGCAGCCGGAGTCGGCGGATCCGGAAGCGCAGGTCGAAGCGGCGGAAGAAGTCGATCTCCGCCGCCTGCTGGTCGCCCGCGGCGACGCGCGCGGCGAGCGCGGCCTCGATGCTGGCGCGGATGCGGCGGCGGCGCATCGGGCCCGCCTCACCGCCGGCATGCTGCAACAGGTCGACGATCGTCTCGACGACGCCCGCCGCCTTCAAATGGCTATACGCGGCATAGCTGTATCCGGCGCGCGCCGCCGCTGCCACCTGCGCGCGGCGTCGCCAGGCGATCAACCGCCGGGGCGTCGGCCGGTTGAGGAACAGCGTCCGCCCGAACAGCGTCTCGATCTCCGCCTCGACATCGGGACGGATCGTCGCGACGACGCTCCGCATCCGTTCGATTCGGGCGGACCGTGCGGCGATCGCCTCCAGATTGTCGCGGATCGGCTGCTGGCGCGGCAGTTCGCTGATCGACGCCAGGATGGTCTGGAAGAAGCCGGGTTTGTCCGACTGACCGCCGATCCGGATCTTCAGCCCGGGAAACGGATCGATGTAGATGAAACGCCGGTCGATCTCGCGCCGGGCGGGACGCTCGCGAAGCGCCTCGATCGCGGGGCGGAAGGGCGCGTTGGCCAGCACCGATCCGTCGATCAGCACCGCCTTCTCCGCGGCACGCGCGGCCCAGTGGCGCGGGAGGATTCGCTTCAGGAAGGCGGCGCGGCCGGGCCAGGCGATCCGTCGGTCCTCGATCACGCCGTCCAGTTCGCCGACCATGAACGGCGGGAAGGCGCCCGGGAAGCTGGACGTCGCGCGCGCCGCGAACGCCAGTTCGGGGACCGCGGCGAGCGTGTCGACCGGCGCGCCGTGGTCGGTGA
>CAXTVB010000077.1:0-11145 GCA_964247555.1 uncultured Sphingomonas sp.
CGATCACCCCGCCGACGGTGAAGACGGTCAGACCGACCACCTGGCCCGTCGAGGGGGAACGGATCTGGGTGTCGGCAAGCTGGCGCTGCGCCGCCTGCCATTTGGGCAATGCCTCGTTTAGCGCCGCCTCGTTCTTGCGGAGGTCTTCCGAAACCTGTTGAAGGTTCTGCGTATCGAGCGACAGCGCCTGCATCTGGGTCTCGCCAATCTGCGCGCGCGCGGCCGCTCCGCTGGCAGACAGGTTCGCCAGGTCGCCCGACACGCCCGAGCGCGCGCGCTGGAGTTCGCGCACCCGATTCATGCTGGCATAGCCTTGGTCGGCCAGCGTCTGGACGCCTGCGAGCTGGTCGTTGAACAATGTGTTCTGCTTGCGGTTTTCGACCATCTGCTGGCCGATACCGGCGATCCGCTCCCGCAGCTGCGCCGCCTGTTGCGCGAGCACCTTCTTCTGCGATCCGATCGCGCCGCGCTTGGTGGAGAGCTCGATGGTCTGGAGCTTCATCGCATCCTCCGCCAGCTTGCGGTCGTCCCCCTGAAGGGCGGCAAAGGACGCGGGCATCGTGATACCCGACGCGCCGATCCGTTCGGCGATGAGCCGTGCATTCTCCGCCTGGAGGCCGATGACCTGCGAAGCGAGCGACCGTTCGTTTGCCGCCACTTCGGCACCGGCCAGTTCGATCAGCACCTGGCCACGCGTGACATGCTGTCCCTCGCGCACTTCGAGCGCGCGGACCGTGCCGCCGTCGCGGTGCTGGACCGCCTGGCGGCTGCCCGAAACCTTGACCGTTCCCTCCGCATACGCCGCCGCGTCCAGCCGTGCGAAGACGGCGAACCCCATGAAGATCCCGAAAAACAGGAAGACGACAATCCAGCCGAGCCGGATGTCGCCCCGATCGTTCGACACTTCGCCCGGCGGGTCGATTTGTCCCGGGATGGCGAGCTGGTGGGGATTGCTGACGACGAGATCGCTGGACATCTGCTCTACTCGGCTGCGGCGGAATTCGCCGAATCTTGGGATTGGTTGGACCACGCACCGGCAGGTCCCGCGACCGGGGTCGGCGCGCGGATCTTCGCAAGCACTTCCTCTCGCGGGCCGAATATTTCGACCCGGCCGTTGCGCATGAACAGCAATTTGTCGGCGGTCGCTAGAATGCCGGCGCGGTGCGCGACGACGACGAGCGTTACCTTGCGGCGGCGCAGCTCGGCGATCTCTTCCGCCAGCCGAGCCTCGCCCTCGCCATCTAGCGAGGCGTTGGGTTCGTCGAGGATCATCACCGCCGGATTACCGAACAACGCACGCGCGAGCGTCACGCGCTGCGCCTGCCCGACCGACAGTCCGGCACCACCCCATCCCAGTTCGGTATCATAGGCCTGCGGCAGCCGGACGATGAAATCATGGGCACCGCACAGCTGCGCCGCGCGGACCACGTCCTCATCGAACGCGCCGGGCGGCGCCATCTCCGTACGGAACCGAGCGATGTTTTCCTTGATCGTGCCGCGGAACAGCATCGGTTCCTGCGGTACATAACCCAGCGCGCCGCCCAGCTGTTCCTGCGGCCAGTTGCGCAGATCCGCCCCGTCCAGCCGAACGACACCCTGCGCGGCGGGCAGCACGCCGACCATCGCCTTGACGAGCGTGGACTTTCCAGCGCCGCTCGGCCCGATCACGCCCAGCATCTCGCCCGGCTCCAACGTGAAGCTGACGTTGCTGATGAGGTAACGATCGTTGGCGGGCGATGCGACCGCGAGATTTTCCAGCGCGATCGCGCCGACCGGATCGGGCAACGTCGTCGGCTGCCGCACGGCACCGCGTCGCTCGAACAGGTCGACGATCTGCTTGTAGGCCGCCTGCGCCTGGATGATATTCTTCCAGGCACCGTTGATCATCTCGATCGGCGCCAGGGAACGCGAGATCAGCAACGACGCCGCGAAGATCGCGCCCGCCGAAATCTGCTGCTCGATCGCCAGCAACGCGCCGAGCCCCAGCGCCAGCGACTGGAGCCCCAGTCGCACCGCCTTGATGTAGGAACCAAAGCCCGCGCTCTTGAAATTGGCGCTGGTGCTGAGCGAGATGCTCTCCATCCGGTCGCGAAGATGGCGGCGGACCACCGCTTCGCGCATCCCGAGAGCGGCGATCACGCCGGCCGAGCCGAGCGACAGGTCGATTCCGGCATAGGCCGTCTGCGCGCTGACATTGGCCTGCTTGATCGGGTCGCTGGTCGCCCGTTCGTTGAGCCAGCTCATCAGCGATAGAACCAGCGCGCCGACCAACGCCATCGCGCCGAGCGCGGGGTGGATGATGAAGCATACGAAGATGTAGATCGGCGCCCATGGCGCGTCGAACAGCGCCAGGGCGCCGACCCCGGTCATCGTCTGGCGGAACGTATCGAACTCGCGCAGGACGGTTGCGGTGCGTGCGCCTCTACCCGCGACCGATGTCTGCAGCAGCGCCTCAAGGATATTCGCCGACAGCAGCCGGTCGAGCCGGGCGCTCGCCCGTACCAGCAAGCGGGTACGGACCAGATCGAGTAGCGCGATCGTCGCGACCGCGCCGACGAAGATCAGCGACAACATCGCCAGCGTCACCGTTCCGCGCGTCGGCACCACCCGGTCGTAGACCTGTAGCATGTACAAGGTCGGCGCCAGATACAGGATGTTCAGGAACGCGCTGAAAACCGCGGCATTGATGAAATGCGCGCGGCACGCCGCCACCGCTGTACGGATCGGTGTCGCAGCAGCGTCGGGGGGGAATAGAGCCATCTTTTACGATCCTTGCACGCCGCCTGCTAACGCCACAGGCTATGTGCATCAATTCACATAATAACCAGTGAACTTCTTGTGATAACCATAGGTCTCGGCGTGGCCCGTGCTGGCATATTTACGGATATCGACCATCGACAAAGCCACCCCGCCGACCTGCGCGCCCGCCTGGTCGAGTGTGTCGAGGGCGGTCTGCGCCGCCTTGACCGCGGTCTGCCGCCAGCGCGCGATCAACAGCGTGACGTCCGCCTGCTGCGCCAGGGCGCGTGTATCGACGACCCCCAACACCGGCGCGGTATCGACGATCGCCACGTCGAACTGCGCCCGCAGCATCGCGAACAATCGATCGACGCGCGCGGGCGTCATATAATCCTGCGTATCGGTCGGGCCCGCCGTGGGCAGGATCCACAGATCGGTCGCATCGTCCTTCACCAGCGCCTGTTCGAGCGGCAGCGTACCGTCGAGGACGCGCAGCAGCCGCTCCTCGTGACCGGGCAGCAATATGTCGGTGACCGAGTGCCGCCGAAGATCGCCATCGACCAATACGACCCGCTTCCCACCCATCGCCATCATTCGCGCTAGACAGATCGACAGCGTGGTCTTTCCCTCGCGTGGCAACGCCGAGGTGATCGCCAATACCTTCGCTCCCGTCCGGTCGCGCTTGAGCGCGAACGAACCGACCGCACGCAGCGATTCGGTGAAGGAGGAGAAAGGATGCGACAACACGTACACGTGCGGCGGCACGCCGCGGCTATCACGACCGGCAGCGGATGCCAGGTCGGGAATACCGCCGGCATACAGCGCATCCAGCCGGTTCTCGACGTCCTCGCGGGTACCGATGCTCCCATCGAGATACTCCGCCACGCCGATCGCAATGAATCCGACGACGAGCGCAAGCACGACGCCGACAAGGGCCGCGAGCCGCTTGTTCGGCCAGCTCGCGCTATCGGGCAGACGCGCAAGCGACGAGATGCTGGCATCCGCCTGAGGCAGGTTCGCGGTCGCCGCGGTTTCCTTGGCACGCTGCAGGAACGCGGTGTAGACGGCCCGGCTCGCCTCGGCCTTCCGCTGCAGTTCCAGCAGCCCGACCTGCGCGGTGCTGTTGGCTACCAACGATCCCCGCGCACGTCCGCGGCTGGCCTCGAGCGAAGCGAGTCCCGACTGCGCTACCTGGACATTGGCCTGGAGCGTCGAAATAATGCGCTGTCGTTCTGCTGCCAGCTGTGCGCGCACGTCGGCCAGGTTGTTCTTGGCCTTGGCCACTTCCGGATAGAGATCGCCGTAGCGCGCCTGTAGGATCGCCAGCGTTGCGCTCGCGGTCGCCTCCTGCTGGCGCAGGTTCCGGATCGTCTCGGACGCCAGCACCGCGCCGATATCGGCACCGCCGCCGCCGCGGCCGACCTGCCCGCGCGCGGCAGCCAACTTGCCGCGCTCTTGGGCAAGCGTCGACTGCGCTTCCGCGATCTGTTCGTTGAGCTGCGACACTTCCTGTTCAGCCATGGTCTCGCCATTGGCGCTCATCAGGTTGTTGGCGATCGTGTAGCGTTGGACGGCCGCGTCGTCGGCAACCGCTTGACCGCGCAGTTCGTCTGCCCGCTTGCCGACGAAGCTTGCGGCATTCTCGTTCACGCCGTTGCGACGCGCCGCCTGGTCCGCGATGAATGCGGCCGCAAACGCATTGGCGATCGCCGTCGCCTTCTCGCCGCTATGGGCCTCTGCGGTAATGTCGATGACGTAGGTCAGACCGGCACGCTTGATCGCGACATGGCGAAGCACCGAGGACGTGGCGAGCCGCTCGTCGGAGGTCATCGCCGGCGCGGCCTTCGTCGCGATCGAAGGCCCGGCCTCCTCCACGGCGACGAATTCGGGATCCCGGTCGAGGTGGAGTCGACGCACCACCGCGAGCGCCGTCGTCGGCGATCCGAGGATCTGAACCTGCGTATCGACGACGTTGGTGTCGGCAGGCAATCCCTGGACCACCGACTGCAGGTCGATCGTGTCGCTCTTACGTGGCTCGATCAGCACGCTGGCGGTCGCTACGTAACGCGGGGTCGCGGTCAGAACGGCGAGTGCGACCGCCGACAGCACCAGCAGCACGGCGATGAGGAACAGCCACAAGCGGCGGCGAAACACCATCAGCAGAAGCTTGGGGTCGGGTAGCACGGAGCGCCGCGCGCCGCTTGCGATGTTGCGCGTGAAACCGAAGTCCCGATCGTCCCCGTTCGCTGTAGTTGCCATGACCAACGAGAACCCCCTTTTGGATATTCGGAACCGGCGCGTTAGGCGTCCGTGTCCACAACCGATCGCGTTGCCGGTCCGGCCACCGTCGGCGCCCCCTTTGCCGACGTGTCGGGCATATGGCATTCGCTGATCAGGGGCAAGGCCAACGCCGGGCGTGCCCGACATGCAACTGCTATGCTGCAATTATTCTGCGGCCTTTGTCAGCCAAGCAGCGAACGGACCCCGGTCCATAGCACGGCCCACAGTAGCGCGCTGGCACCGATCAGGACCGCGAGCCTTACAGCGCCCGGCCAACGGTCGGATGTCGCGACTTGCGCCGCAGCAGGGCCGGTCGCCGCGAACGGCCCCTGCACGACCGCCGCGGCGGTGAAGGCTGTCGCCATCCGCGCCGTCGACAACGGTTCGAGGAAAGCGCAGCCATAGGTCATGCCGTCGCAACGGACGATGCGCGCGTCCTGAACGCCAGCGCCGCACAAGCCGACGCGGACGATCATGCCGACCCGCAGCTTCTGTCCGACGACGAAGCGAAAACCGCGTGCGGAAAGGTCTTCTATCGCGATGTCGAGCGGCACGCGTTCCGGCGCGCGAAGCGTGCTGGGTCGGTCGATCGCCACGCGATCGGCACCTGCGCGCCGATCGCCCCCGTCCGATTCGTCGTCGATGAAGTCGATGGTCGCAGCAAACATGGTCGAATCCCGATTCCGGTCGTCCTTCCTTCGACCCCGGGCAGTTAAGAAGTCGTTCGCGCGCCGCGCTCAGCTGACCGTCTGCGACCTTCCGCGCGGGAACGGGACGTCCGCTCAACCAGCGACCGCTCGCCGCGACCGGGTCCGCATCACCCGGGCGAACAGCGCTTGCCACCAGGCTTTGCGGCGCTCGGTCACCTCCGCGATCGCCAGCGTCGCCACCACGACCGATGCGATCAGCACCGCCTTGCCGGCGGCGGTATCGAGCCGCAGCGACGCCGTGGATATCACCGCCTGCGCGATCGGCACATGGACCAAGTACAGCGTGAACGTGGCACCGGCGATCCACTGGACGGCACGCTTCAGCCCCACCGGCACCGCCCGGTCGCGACCGGCGGCGTCGAGGCCTACGATACTGGCCGCGAACAGCGCCGCGACGAGAAAATCGCCGGGCAGATCGCGCAGTTGGTGCCAGAACAACGGCTTGTCGCTCCAGGCGACCGCACCGCGATGCATGGCCAAGTTGAATCCGATCCACAGCAGCATGGCCCCGGCGAACAGCGGCGCACCGACCGTCGCGCTCACCAGGCGGCGGCTGCATATGACCTGGATCGCCGCGCCAAGCAGCCAGATCAGGCCCATGATCGCGATCCGCGGCCCGAACAGCGCCGCCGCGCCCAACGCCGCCCATTTCCACCGCCCCGGCAGGAAATAGGCCAGCCCGAAACAGGTGTAGAACGGTACTTCATACCCCATCGACCAATAAGGCGAGTTGGAGCCGATCTGGACGTGCCGACCCCATAGCTCGTTCAGGAAGGTGGCACCCGCCGCGAATTGCAGCGTCGAAGAACCGGTGACGCTATCGCCAAGGATCCAGTGCGGCAGCGGCGCGCATAGCGCATCGACCACGAACGTTAGGACCAGCGCTGGCAGCGCGACGGAATAGATTCGCGCCGCGCGCGCTATGACGTAGCTGCGCCAATCGTCTTCACGTCGCGCAGCGACGTAGCTGATGACGAAACCAGACAGCACGAAAAATACCAGCACGCCCTGCGCCGCGACCGCCGGGGTGAACAACGGCAGCCCCTTTCCGCTCCAATCGTTGATGTGCCCAAGCAGGACCGCGACCGAGGCGAGAATCCGCCAACTGTCGAGATATGACGACGTGACCTTGTTCATGCCCACCCTTCCACACGCGATTCGCTGTCGCCGGTCAATCGTACATCGAAACCACGCGTTTTACCGAACGCGCGCCGCAGGAGAGGCGGATCGGTCGCGACCATGTACGGAACAGAATCACCCACGGGATTCCGCCCCCTATTTTGCAGTGGCGATTGCGCTTATGCTGCATAGCAGCGAAAAGGCATCGCGCCGACCGCGGCGAGGGGGAGAATCGCGATCACGTCCGTCCAGTCTGTCGGTGTCGACGTCGCGCCCGCGGACGAGGCACCCATCAACGACGCCCCGATCCCCGCCACGCGTTCGGGCGCGCTATGGTCGATGGTCAATGGCGGGGCCGCGGTCGTGATCCCGTTCGGGGTCTTCGTGCTGTTTGCCCGGATGATGAGTCCCAGCGAACTGTCACCGATCCTGCTTGCGGTTGCGATGCTCGAGGTGGTCAAGGCGTTCGGACCGCAGGGCGTTTACGATGTCGTCATGCGCTATCCGGAAAGCGACCGGCGTCATTATGAAAGCGCGGCGGCGCTGTTCCTCTTCTCCGGCCTCGGACTCGCGGCCGTCTTCTGCCTCCTCATCCTGCTGTCGCCGCTGGTCATGACCATCTTCCTGCCGCGGACGCTCATGCTGCTCGGGCTCAAGATCGTCTTCGACTATCTCGTCATGCAGCCGCAGGCGGTGCTCGCGCGCCGGATGGCGTTCCGTCGACTGGGGTCGCGCGGCCTGACCGCCGGGATCGTATCGGGGCTCGGTGGCCTCGCGATCGCGAAGCTCGTGTCCCCGGTGCTGGGGCTTGCCAGCTATTACGTCCTCCAGTCGCTGGTCATCTTCCTGATGACCGCGATCGGCACCGGCGCGACGATGCACCCCCGGCTCGACGCGGCCGCCACTCGCGAGATGGCGGCGGAGGGCGCACGCGCCTCGGGCGTCCGCCTCATCGCGGTGGGCTTCAACTATCTCGACCAGCTGATGCTCGGCACGATGATCCGGCCGGCGCAGCTCGGGCTTTACAATCTGGGCAAGCGGATCGAAGTGGTGGCGATCACGATCGTCTCGTCGTTCGGCCAGATGATGTTTCAGCCCATCTTCGCCACTGCCGACCCGGCACACCGCGCGCCCCACATGGGCCGTGGCATCGCGGCCATTTCGCTGGTCTGCGGCGTACCGATCGTCGTGCTGGCGCTGTACGCCCGGCTAGCGGTGCCATTCATCTTCGGGGCGCAGTGGTTGCCGGCCGCGACCGTCGTCGCGCTGCTCGGGCTTAGCGGGCTTGCGCGGGCGCTCGGCGGCGTCGCGGGCGCGCTTCTCACGGTGTCGGGACGCAACGCCCTGCTCCTGCGGATCGGCTGCTGGGCAGCGGGGATCAGCGTCGTCCTGATCGTCGGGCTTGCGCGCTTCGGCGTCGAGGTCGTCGCCGCCGGGGTCTTGGCGCGGAACATTGTTTTCACCTATATCCAGTTTCGCGTGACCGGCGATGCCAAGGGCCGCCTGCTCGCGCTGTTCATGCGCAATTGCTTCCTACCGCTGATGGCGGTCGGCGTAGCCGCGGCCGCGGCTGGGCTGGCGGTCGATGCGGAAACGGGCATCGCGACGCAGTTGGCCGTGCTGGCGGTGCTGATCTCGGCGGGACTGGCGGGCGCGGGGGTCGGCATCGCCATCCTTTATCCGCGGATGTAGCAGAATCGTTCGGCGCCCGCCCGAAATTCCCGATCGCTGCAACCGATGCCGCAACAGATTGTTAAGTCGCGACAGCCATTGTGATTTCTGGACATAATTACTTACTTGATTCTGGCTGGCGGCCCCTGTCACGATTGGCGTGCATGGTCGAAAACACGGGATGAATGACAGGCATGCCAATGGAAAACGTGATCGACGATCGCTGCGACTGCCGGGCGCGCATCATCGCAAACCGCGCTTCGATCGTTTGATCGTTAACGATGCGCCTCCTCTATTATCGCGGCAAACATCCCAATTTCGGTGATGATCTGAACGAGATCGTCTGGCCGCATCTCGCGCCCGATCTCTTCGATACCGAGAGCGACGAGGGGTTCCTCGGCATCGGCACGCTGATCGGGCGGCCGTTTGCAGCAGCAAAGCGCATCCACGTGTTTTCGAGCGGCGTAGGCTATGACAAGCTGTCGACCGAGCGTGCGGAATATCGATTCTGGTGCGTACGAGGGCCGCTCAGCGCGCGCGCGCTCGGCCTGCCCGCCGATCGCGCCATCGTCGACGGCGGGATCATGGCGCCCGAAGTGCTCGGTATCGCCCGGGCGAGCAGCCCGGACGCGCGACCGGTGGTGGTTCCGCATTGGGAATCGCTTCTGGTCGGCGGCTGGGCGGAAGCATGCGACCTTGCCGGGTTTACGTTGGTGGATCCGATGCAGACTCCCGACGCCGTCATCTCGGCGATCGCCGCCGCACCGTTGGTCATCACCGAGTCGCTCCACGGCGCGATCACGGCGGACGTATTGCGCATACCGTGGATCGCGATCGTCACCACCGCCAACCTGCCGCTGTTCAAATGGTTCGACTGGACCGCATCGGTCAGTACCCCGCTTCAGATCGTGCCGATCCGTCCGCCCTCGCGTGCCGCCCTCGCGACATTTGGGCGTCCCGGTCTCGGTAAGCTCGGTCGCCCGGTCGCGATCGGCGAAGACCAGGCTTTCGCCCATTTCGCGCGATGGGGAATGCATGGCGCCGCGGCGGAAAGGCGAATGACACCGACGAGGACCGCAGCCGCAGTCGCGACACGTATGGGGGAGCGTATCACGGGCGTGTCTCCTGCCCGCACCGCTGCCGCACTCCGTGCCGTCGTGGCCGACGTCCCGCCGCAGCTTAGTCCCGCTGGTGCAGTCGAGGAGCGCCGGGCGATGTTGCTCGATCGGTTGGATGAGTTGCGAACGGCGCATGCCAACCGAGAGTTTAGCGCGATGCGCGAGGCATGACGGATGCCTGGCGGTAATCACCGCTTGAGAAGAAAATTCTATCTGAACTCCTCGAATTTCGGTAGCTAACGTTCAATTGGGTTGAACATATCCTTGCCAAGTATCCGGGTGACTGATTTGTCAGTCGCTCGATCGGAACTGAGGGCTATTGGGTCCTGATTGCGCGGTGTGTCGTACATCGGATAAACCTAAAGGCTCAGCGCAAGCTCCGGACCGCCGTCTTTGCCAACTCGTGGCAAATCGTCTGCAGAAGCCGGCTACGCCCTCCTTGCACCCTAACCGACGATTGACAGAACTCCGCCGAAATCCTTTAACATGTTCTTTTCAAAGGAGCGCCTCGTGAAGAGAATTTCGTCTGTGATGGCCGGGGTCTGCGCGCTCGCCGGACAGTTGGTGCTAAACCCCGCATCCGCGATGCAAAGTCAGCCGGCCGCCGCGCAAGCGCCGGTAGCGGCCAGGGGTGGGATCGGGATTATTTTCACCGCGACGCCCGCCGGCGGCGTAATCGCGGCCGTCGCGCCCGGATCACCGGCGGAACGAGCGGGACTCAAAGCGGGGCAAACGATCCGAACGATCAACGGCACCTCCGTGGTCGGCTTCGACATGACCGCCCTTTCGCGGACAATGCACGTCGACACGCCTACGATCACGCTCGGTATCGTCGGAGTCGGTGATATCAAGATCGTACGTTCGGTCAGATAAGCCAAGGGGTGCTGATTGGTAGATAGCATCCGGATCGACCCGTTATCGCATCGGTTATACTTGCCCGCCCCGATCGCTGGCATGCCGCCGTTCATGTCGCACCCGTATATTTAGGGGATCGCTGGGCGAATGGTTTCGCCGCTTGGGCTTTCATCTTGGAGAAGTAATCATGAAGCGCGTTTTCCTGATAGCGGTCATCTGCGCGACGGTCCCGTTCGCCGCATCAGCGCAGACCATCACCGCTCAGCAGAAACAGGCATCGATCAATGCGGCGCGTGCCAGCAATGAGCGACAGGTCGCCGACGATGCGGCGTTCAACACGCATCGCAAGCGGCTGGAAGCAGATCTAGCCGCGGCGAAGAGGTCGGGGAACAAGGCGCAAGTGGCCAAGCTGGAAGCCATGCAGGAGCAGGACAATGCGCATCTTGCGCGCGCCAAGCAGCAAGATGCGCAACAGCAGCAGCATCTCAAGCGCGTGTATAGCGAAAAGGTGCGCGCCAAATAGGGTGACCCTGACCGCCGGTTGCGTTGACTTCCTGCCCCCCGGACGGTCGGCACGTACGCGGGCAATTCGGCCCGCCCGGAGCGCTTGCAACGGCGCGCGATACGGGCGGGCGTCATTGACAGTTTCATCC
>CAXTVB010000078.1:0-11011 GCA_964247555.1 uncultured Sphingomonas sp.
GCTATACCGAGCGGATGCAGCCGCTCGTCCGGCATCTCGCGCATGAACGGCCGCATTGATGGATGCGCCCACAGCCTCGGAGCAAATGGGTCATCTGACCGATCTGCGCGCGGTCAACCAGCAGCTGCAAGCGACGATCGACGTGCTGCGGGCACAGATGGAACAGGCGCGGCACGATGCCGATGAGCGCGTCGTGCGCACGCAGGCGGTGATGGCGGACGAGATCGGGCAGCTGAAGGCGGCGGTGCAGGCGATGCGCGACCGTGCCGATGCGCAGGCGGCGGAGGCGGAAACCGCGATCCAGGCGGTCCGCGCGGGCGGGAATGCCGAAACGCGGCAATTGCAGGCGACGGTCGATCAGCTGCGCCGTGAACTGGAGGCGCAGCGCGCGAGCGGGGAACAGGCCTTGGACGACCGACACGCCGAATATTCGCGCGAACGCCAGACGCTGCAAAATCAGGTGCAGGCGCTTCGCCTCGAACTGGAGAAACGCGCATGAACGCCCCATCGCCCGTGATCGTCCCGCGCCGCAGCGCCGCGCGTGGCAAGCCGTCGAGCGCGGTCGCGCTGCGTCGCGCCAATGTGCTCCTCGAGGTCGCGCGGCGGTGCGCGCAGACGTCGAGCCTCGACGGCATATTACAGGTGCTGGTGGAACTCACCTCGCGCGAGCTGGATTGCGATCGCGGCACGCTGTTCCTGAACGATCCGACCAGCGGCGAGCTGTTCTCCCGCGTGGCGCAGGGCGGCCTGTCGCGCGAGATCCGCATCCTGAATTCGACCGGCATCGCCGGCGCGGTGTTCCAGTCGGGCGAGCCGCTCGTCATCGACGATGCATATGACGATCCGCGGTTCAATTCTTCGATCGACGAACGCACCGGCTACCGCACCACCAGCGTCATATGCGTCCCCGTCTGCACCATGTCCGACGAGGTGATCGGCGTGATGCAGAGCCTGAACAAGCGCGACGGTGGCAGTTTTACCGACGAGGACCTGACGCTCCTCCAAGAAATGACCCGCCAGGCAGCGGTGGCGCTGCAGAGCCTGCAATATATCGAGCAGATCGAGCAGATCCGGCTGAAGGAGATGCAGTTTCTGGAGCTGGTGTCCGACATAAATTCGGAGTTCGACCTGTCCGCGCTGTTGCAGCGCGTGGTCGCCGAAACCTGCAAGATGCTGGGCTCCGAACGCGCGACGATCTTCCTGCACGATCCTGCGACCGGCACGCTGTTCTCCCGCGTGGCGAGCGGGGCTGAGATCGCGGAAATCCGCCTTCCCAGCACCGCGGGGATTGCCGGATCGGTGTTCACATCGGCGACGTCGATGAACATTCCCTATGCCTATGCCGATCTGCGCTTCAATCCGGGTTTCGATCGGCAGACAGGGTTTTTCACCCGGTCGATCCTGTGCGTGCCGATCGTGAACAAGGAAAACCGGGTGATCGGCGTCAGCCAGGTGCTGAACAAGAAGGGCGGGGTGTTCACCGACGAGGACGAGCAGCGGCTGAAGGCGTTCACCGCGCAGGTCGCGATCGCGCTGGAGAACTCCAAGCTGTTCGACGACGTGCGCCGGGTGAAGAACTATAACGATTCCATGCTGTCGAGCATGTCGAACGGTGTCGTCACGCTCGACCCCGCGCTGAAGATCGTCACCAGCAACGCCGCCGCGAACCGTATCTGGGACGGCGCACCGGCGCTGGTCGGCGCCAACCTGAAGGATCTGATCGGCGAGGACAGCCGATGGGTGATCGACAAGATCGCCGCGGTGCAGGCGGCGCATGAGAGCGACCTGTTGCCGGATGCTATGGTGACGCTCGGCGGGGTCGCCAAGTCGGTCAACCTGACGATCAGCCCGCTGGTCTCCGAAGACAGCGAGAAGGAACTGGGATCGATGCTGATGTTCGAGGACATCAGTTCGGAAAAGCGGATGAAGTCGACCATGTCGCGCTACATGGATCCGGTGATCGCGGCGCAGATGCTGGACGGCGACGGCGCGCTCGACTTGCTGGGCGGGGTCAGCGCGGAGGCGACGATCATGTTCAGCGACGTGCGCGGGTTCACGACGATTACCGAGGAATATGGCGCGCAGGGCACGGTGTCGTTCCTGAACGAATATTTCAGCCTGATGGTCGACTGCATCACCCGCGAAGGGGGCATGCTCGACAAGTTCATCGGCGATGCGATCATGGCGTGCTTCGGCCTGCCGGTCGCGCATGACGACGACCCCGACCGGGCGATGCGCGCGGGTATTTCGATGATCGCGGACATGTGGACCTGGAACGCGCAGCGCCGCGCGAAGGGGCTGAAGACCGTCGACATGGGGCTGGGGCTCAATACCGACACGGTGGTGTCGGGCAATATCGGCAGCCCCAAGCGGATGGACTATACCGTCATCGGCGACGGGGTGAACCTGGCGTCACGGCTGGAAAGCGCGTGCAAGGCCTATTCGGCGCGTATCCTGGTAAGCGAATCCACGGTGAAGAAACTGCGCGGCACCTATCGGCTGCGCGACATCGACTTGGTGGTCGTGAAGGGCAAGACCGAGCCGGTACGCGTGTTCGAGGCGCTCGACTATCACGACACGGCCAGCTTCCCGAACCTGACCGACGTCGTGAACCAGTTCAACGACGGCATCGTCCAATACCGCGCGATGAATTGGGGCAAGGCAGTCGAGCGGTTCGAACGCTGCCTGGCGCTCAACCCCGGCGACAAGCTGTCGCAGACCTATATCGACCGCTGCCGTCTGCTGGAGGCATCGCCCCCTCCCGGCGAATGGGACGGGGTGTGGGTCATGAAGGAGAAATAGCCGGCGGCCGTGCGGCTTCGCACACTGACCTGTGTTAGTGCCAAGAGACCTGCCGTGCACCATGTGTGAACGATGACCGACAAGCCACTGACATTCTTCGTCCATCATCAGGGTCGGGGCCACGCCAATCGCACGATGGCGATCGTCCGCGAATTGCCGATCGACCGCCGCGTGACCGTCCTGACCGCCAAGCCGTCGCTGTTCGACGGGTTCGACCGACCGATCGAGGTCGTGGCGCTGCCCGACATGATCGGTGCGCCGGTGCCGACCCCGGGCCTGTTCGCGCAAGCCACCCCGTCGGTGATGCATTGCGTGCCGCTCGGGGTGGACCGGACCCGGCGGACGATGCGGACGATCATCGACCATCTCGACGACGTCGATCCCGCCTTGTTCGTCGTGGACGTATCGGCGGAGATCGCCTTGCTGGCCCGGATCGCGAGCGTGCCGGCGATCAGTATCCGGATGCACGGCGACCGGCTCGATCCCGGGCATGACGGCGCGTACCAGGCGAGTGTCGGGTTGCTCGCGCCGTTCGGTGCCCAGCTGGAGCAGTCCGACACGCCGGGGTGGGTCCGCGACAAGACCTGTTATGCGGGCGGGCTTTGCACCACGACCGATCCGGTGCCGGACAAGGCGGCGGCGCGTGCGAAGCTGGGGTTCCACCCCACGCAGGAGATCGTCGTCGTCCTGACCGGCGGCGGCGGCGCTGGGACGCCCTATGCGCCGCTGACGATGGCCGCGCGCGCGGTGCCCGATGCGCTTTGGCTGGTGCTGGGCCCGGTCCACCGCGAAGGGCACGAGACCGATTTCGCGAACCTCGTCGAATGCGGATGGGTGGCGGGCGTCACCGATCACCTGGCCGCAGCGGACGTGGTCATCGCATCGGCGGGCGACAATACGGTGCACGAGATCGCGCGGGTCGGCCGGCCTTATGTCTGTGCACCCGAATGGCGCTATTTCGGGGAGCAGACGCGCAAGGCGGAGCGGCTGGCCGAACTGGGCGCGGCGATCGCACTGGAGCGGTGGCCGGGCGATCTGGCGCCGTGGCGCGGTATCCTCGACGCGGCCAAGGCGCTCGATCCGACGGCGCTGGCTGCGCTGTACGACGAAGGATCGGCGCGGGCGGCGGCGCGGTATCTGGAGACGCTCGCGAACGACCTGTGGTCAGCTGAATAGCACGCTATCCGGTTGCCGGGCCGCGGCGATCTCGTACGCGGAGGGATGGCGCAGGACCGTGATCGCTTCGTCCGACCAATCGATCCAGCCGGACCGGGCGAATTGCCCGAGCCAATAGTCCATGCACCACCGGCCCCACCGCGCGCGGAACAGCTGTGCATTGCGGACGATCGCCGCAAAATGCTGGAGTGGCGGGATATGGACGGCATGATGCTGGTGATAGGCCCGCGCCCCGCCGACCCACCACATGCCGATACCGGCGCGCTCCAATCGCGCGGCGAAATCCGTCTCCTCGCCGCCATAGCCAATATAGGCCTCGTCCATACCGCCCGCGGCATCCCAGTCCGCGGCGGAGAGGGCGAAGGACAGGCCCCATAGCTCGCCATGGTTCGGGGTCTGGCGGCATTCGTCGGCGGCGATGGCGGGCTTGGCCGGATGCCGGATGCCGATCGCATCCAGCGTGGCGGGATCGGTCGGCGCTAAGCCGAGCGGAGGCAAATACGCCACTTCGCCCAGCCGGACCCCGCCCGGTGTGCCGGCGGTGGCGCGATAGCGTTGGACCAGGCTCGGCGACGGAATGCAGTCGACGTCCAGGAACACCAGTTCCTCACCCGTCGCCATCGCCGCCGCCCGGTTGCGCGCAGCGGCGAGCGGCAGGTCGTCACCGGGTACGACGACGCCGCGGACCGGAAAATCGGTGAGCGGCAAATCGCGTTCGGGTGCTGCCTGCATATAGGCGACGACCAGTTCGTCCGGCGGCACCGTCTGGCTATTCAATCCTTGGATCAGGTTCACCAGATGGCCCCGCCGCCCCCGCGCCAGCGTCAGGACGCTGACGGACGGTTCAGCGCGCACCCGCACGTGCCGCCCCGTATCGATTACGGAAATGGGTCACGCCCTCGATGATGCCGCGCGCATGATGGCCGACCGCGACATAGCCGTGGGCGAGATCGGGGTGCGCCGCCAGGTCGTCGGAATAATTGCCGACGATGATCGCATGCGGGCTCGACCGCAGCATCTCGATATCGTTGCCGCTGTCGCCGGCGACGAACACCTGCCGCGGTGCCAAGCCCATCCGCTTGCGGACATGCTCGACCGCGGTCCCCTTGGACGCGCCCAGCGGCAGGATGTCGAGATAGCGGCCATGGCTCTGGATGATCGAGCAGCTATGGCCGTGCCGTTCCAGTAGCGCCTTGATCCGGGTCGCCGCGGTCGGATCGCCGTCCGCGAAATAGCTGAGCTTGAACCGGCGTTGTTCCAGCGGCGCCTGCGCGGTGAGACCGCTCTCCCGGTCGAGGATCGCTTCGATCGACGCGCGGTCCCAGCCTGCGGAGATGATCGCGTCCCAGCCGGTATCGCGCGTGTAGGTGGCACCGCGTGGGTCCCGGTAATAGATTTCCGACCCCACCGACGTGATCATGACCTCCGGCCGCGGCGCTTCCTGCTGCGCCAGCACCGCCATCGCGCTGTGGAAGCTGCGTCCGGTGGCGACCGCGAATGCGACGTCGCTATGCGCCTCGTGCCACAGGCAGAAGGCATCGACCGAATCCGCGCAACCGATCAGCGTGCCGTCGATGTCGGATACCAGCAGCTGTGCTGGCGCGGTATCCTGCGGGGCAGGCGCAACGATATCCTGAATGAGGTCGAGGTACAGCGCGACGTGCCGGTCCCAGTCGTAGGACTTCACCGCCTTCTCGCCCGCCGCGGCGTACCGCGTCCAGCATCGGTCGTCGTCCAATATGCCCAACACCGCCGCGGCGATGCCGTCGATCGATCGCGGATCGACCAGCACGCCATTGCCGCAATGTTCGACGATGTCGTTCGGCCCGCCGCTATCCGTCGCGACGACCGGCAATCCGCTTGCGGCCGCCTCCAGCAAGGTGAGGCCGAACGGTTCGTTCAGCGCTGGATTGACGAACACCCCGCGCCGTTCGCGCGCATAAGCGTAGAACGCCGGGATATCGTCCGACGCATGCGATTTCGGATAGGCGACATGGCCGTAGAGGTCGTACCGATCGATCAGTGACAGGATCTCGCCCAGATTGCCGCGGCTTTCGGGTTCCAGCGTGGCGATGTCGTCGCGCGTCCCTGCGAGGATCACCAGATTGGCGCGTTCGCGAAGCGCGGGCGATCCGCCATAGGCGTGGATCAGGGCGGCGAGGTTCTTCTTCGTAACCGGCCGAGCGATCGCCAGGATCGCGGGCTTGCCGGGATCGGTCAGGAACCGATCGACGGCGTCGCGCACGGGCGCCGACGACAGATGCGGTGAGAAGCGGGTCAGATCGCTGCCGGGCGGCAACACGCGAATCCGGCCGGGGTCATAGGCGTCGTAGCCGGCATATTGCACCTCCGCCTCGTCGCGCGAGGAGGCGATGATCGCCGCCGCATTGGCGATCGCCGTCTCCTCCAGCGCGATGCGGCGATCGAGCCCGGCCACTTCCGCGCATTCGCCGGCGAACGCCGCTCGCTTCACCCGGCCAAGCGAATGCGCGGTGAAGACATAGGGTATTCCTGTCCGCGCCGAGACGCGTGCGGCGACAGCGCCGGCATCGGCATAATGCGCGTGCAGGATGTCGGGGCGGCGGTCGAGCGCGGCGATATGTGCGACGAGTTCGTCGACCAGGCTAGCATGCTCCGTCCAGAGATCTTCCTTCGCCAGATAGGCGTCGGACTCGGTGCGCAACCGGACGATCCGCGTCTTGGCGTCGATCGTCTCGACAGGTTCGGCATAGCATTCGGCGAAGACCGCGTGGTGGAAGGCTCGGGTCACGATCTCCATGCGATCGATTGCCGGGTTGCGCGCACTCGCGGCGACCAGATCAAGCAAATAGCGGATATGGCCACCGGTATCGGCGGTGATGCCATATTCGACATCCTTGCCCCGCAGGCAGCCCTGCAATGCGATGTGGAGAATGAAAATGGCGACCCTCCATTCATCTGCGATTCACATTGGGAACCCGTCATGCGACCGTGCGGTTCCGCATCATGAAGCCGAATAACCGTGACATTGAGGTAGGTTATGTCGATTGAGCGATACGCGTGAGGATCGCGCTCGTGACCTGGGCGTATCCGCCCGAGAAAAGCGGACTGAGCCGCGCGGCGGCGGAGATCGCCGGCGCGCTGGCTGGAGCGGGGCATGAGGTGACCGTCTTCGCGATGGACCGGCGCGATCGTTCGGAGCGGGACGGGATCGTCGTCATCGGATGCGGACTCGCGGAGGGCGGGGCGGCGGCGTGGCTGCGGCGGTGCGTCGCGATCGGCCACCTGGTCGGGCCGATCGCGTTCCGTCGTGCAATCCTGGCCGAGCATCGGCGCGCGGCGTTCGACGTCGTGGAGGCGACCAATTGGTACGCGCCCGCCGCCGCGCTGTCGCTGAGCGGCGCGATCCCCGTCGTGACCCGAAGCTCGACGCCCGCGGCCACCTCGGCCGCGACCGCGCGGTCGATCCGCGATCGCGTCGACCGCCGCGCCGCGATGCTGCTCGAGCGCGCTTCGGCACGGGCGAGCGCCGGACTGATCTCGAACACCGCCGAACATGGGGCGAAGATCGCCGCCTTGTACGGCGTCGCACGGCCGGGCGGGGAGCACGCCGTGATCGGCCTCAGCCTGCCGGCCGCGATCACCCGGCGTGGGCAGGAAGCCGGCTATCCGCCCGAGGGACCGGCTGCAGCGGGCGTCGAGCTACTGTTCGTCGGCCGCGACGAACATCGCAAGGGCTTCGACGCGCTGCTCGCGGCGCATGCGATCCTATCGGGCGAGGCGGGCCGTACGCTGCCCGAATATCGGTTGACGATCGTCGGCGTCGGCGACGATGCGCTGGCGTCCTTGCCGGCGGCGGCGCTGGCGCGAACGCGGGCTTTGCACCGGGTCGAGGAAGCCGATCTGCACGACCTGTTCGCCGCGGCGCATGTCGTCGTCGCGCCGTCGCGCTATGAGAGTTTCGGGCTGGTCTATCAGGAGGCGATGATGTTCGGCCGACCGATCGTAGCGTGCGCGGAGGACCCGAGCGCTCGGCTGTTCATCGGGGCGACCGGGGCAGGGGTGTTGGCCGAGACATGCGACGGCCCCACGCTCGCCGATGCATTGCGTCGTCTGATCGCCGATCCCGTACTGCGATCCACGCTCGCGACCGCCAGCCGTCGGGCATCCGGGCAATTCACGCGCGAGACGCTCGCCGCGGAGACGATCGCCGCCTACCGCAGCGCAATCGCGTCGAAGGGTTCCAAGAGCAGCGCCTCGTCCTCCGGCCGGCCCGCGCCGGGGGACATCGCTTCGTAGGTCCGGGTGCGTTCAAGGACCCGGTCGCCGTCCAGTCGGTGGTCCAGTGCGCCGCACAGCGCCAGCGACGTCTGCGCGAACGGTACGACGGGACGCTCATGGACATGACCGGCGAAGCGGACATCGGCGCGATTGAGGCGGTACTGGATGTCGGGATACAGCGCAGACATTCGCCCATCGACATGGTTGCGGCGGGGGAGGCCGAGCGACCGCAGACCGTCGAGATCGGCGGCAGCGGTCAGCCAGCCCAGGCTTTCGATCAGCGCCCGGTCGGGCGTCTCGTCGGTATCGATCTGGAGGACCCAGTCCGTCGTAGCCATCGCCTGCAAGCGATTGCGTTGCATGGCGAAATCGCCCGCGAGCGGATGCGCTTCGACGATCGCGCCGGGAAAGCGCGTGGCATGACTGGTAGAAGTTTGTGAATCGAGCAGAACCAGCCGGTTCTGGAACGCTGACGCCATGGCGGCATGCAGAGTATCCGCACGCCGATCGTCCTCGCGTGCCATGATGGCCAGCGTCACCTCATGCGGCACGGGCGAGGCTTTGTGCCCCAAGACCTTCGCCGCGCGCTCGCCGGGCCTCAACGCACCCCCGTCGAACGCATCGACGACATAGCCGAAGCGCCAAGCCAGGTTGCGCATGCCGGCATCGTCCGCCGACCACCCGTCGCCGGACACTTGGCACAGATCGACGGCCCCGGCGGCAAGTCGCGCGACGATGTCTGCCACCACCCTTGGCAGCGCATCGGGCGCGGTTACCACCAGCCGGCAGTGACTGCACTCCGCTGCCCGGTCGCGGACGAGCCAGTCGCTCGCCCCGCAGACCGGGCAGCGTCTAAGCGCCAGGATGTCGGTTACCGACTTAGGCGTCGTCTTTCGGCTCCGCCATCTTGCGGTGCTGTTCCGCCAACACCGTGGCCGGCATCACATTGGCCAGCACGCCCTGAACCTTGGTCGACCAGCCCGAGAAGATGCTCGCCTTGCCGGCCATCAGCGCGTCCCAGCCGTCCTTGGCGACCAGCGCGGGGTCGCGCTTGGAATCGGACTGCCCGACCTCGGTATTCAGCATGTCGCCGCGTTCGAAGAATTCGGTATCGACCGGACCCGGCTTCAAGGTCGTCAGCGTAACGCCGTCGGAGTCCTTGATCTCGTTGCGGAGTGCGTCGGTGAAGAAGTCCACGAACGACTTGGTGGCGTTGTACACCGCCTGATACGATCCCGGGATGTAGCCCGCGATCGATCCGGTCACCAGGATCTTGCCCTCGTTGCGTCCCACCATGGGCTTCAGGACATTCTGCAGCAGGTACAGCGTACCGGTGATGTTGGTGTCGACGACGCGGCGCCAATCGGCGACGTCCTGTTCCAGGAAGGCATGGCCCAAGCCCCGGCCGGCATTGGCGCAGAGCAGGTCGATCTGGCGGCCGTTCGCGGCGGCGAGGAGCGCGTCGACGCCCTCGATCGTCGACAGGTCCGCCTCGACCGACTGCACCTGCGTCCCGAATTGCTCGAAATCCTTCGCGGCGGCGTCGATCAGCGGCTCGTCCGCCACGACGAGGATGTCGTAGCCGTCCTTCGCTGCGAGCGTCGCCAGTTCGAAGCCGATACCGGTCGATGCGCCGGTGATGATCGCGTATTTGTTGGCCATGGTTCTTGTCCTGTCAGGGAGGGGAGGGATCAGCCGTTCAGGCCGGGTTTGAGCACGACCTTGGTCACGACATTCTGGTCGTCATGGAACATCTTGTACCCCTTGGGCGCATCTTCGAGGTCCATGCGGTGCGAGATCAGGAAGGTCGTGTCGATCTTCCCTTCCATGATCGCGTTCAGCAGCGCGGGCATGTAATGCTGGACGTGGGTCTGCCCGGTCTTGAGCGTCAGCCCCTTTTCCATGAACGCGCCCAGCGGCCATTTGTCGATGAACCCGCCATAGACGGCGGGCATCGAGACGCGGCCGCCCTTGCGGCAGGCGATGATCGCCTGCCGATTGGCATGCGCCCGATCGGTACCGAGGAACGTGGATTTCTTGATCTGGTCGAGCACGTTGTCGACGAAGAACCCGTGCGCCTCGAGTCCGACGGAATCGATGACCGCATCCGGACCGATCCCGCCGGTCATCACCATCAACGCCTCGTAGACCGCGCTTTCCTCGAAGTTGATCGTCTCGGCACCGAACTTCTTGGCGAGCTCCAGTCGGTGCGGGAAATGATCGATCGCGATCACGCGCTCGGCGCCCATCAGGAACGCGGACTGGACCGCGAACAACCCGACGGGACCGCAGCCCCAGACCGCAACGGTGTCGCCCGGCTCGATGTCCGCATTCTCCGCTGCCTGCCAGCCGGTGGGCAGGATGTCGGACAGGAACAGCACCTTCTCGTCGTCCACGCCGTCGGGGATGACGATCGGCCCGACGTCGCTGAACGGCACGCGGACATATTCGGCCTGGCCGCCGGCATAGCCGCCGGTCATGTGGCTGTAGCCGAACAGGCCGGACATGGGTTGCCCGTAGAGTTCCTGGGCGATGTCCTGATTGTCCGCGGGCAGGCCGTTGTCGCACGCCGAATATTGGTGCTTGCCGCAATGATAGCAGCTGCCGCACGCGATCGTGAACGGCACGACGACCCGTTGGCCTTTCTTCAAGGTGGATTTCGGGCCGGTCTCGACCACTTCACCCATGAATTCATGGCCGAGCACATCGCCGGCCTGCATCGTCGGGATGTAGCCGTCGTACAGATGCAGGTCCGATCCACAGATCGCGGTGG
>CAXTVB010000079.1:0-4898 GCA_964247555.1 uncultured Sphingomonas sp.
TGCGCGAGACCTATGCCCGGCTGACGCCGTGGCAGAAGACGCAGGTCGCGCGCCATCCGGAGCGACCGCATTTCAAGGACTATGTCGCGGGGCTGTTCGAGGGTTTCGTGATGCTGGCGGGTGACCGCGCCTTTGCGGACGACCAGGCGATCATCGGGGGGTTCGCGACGTTCCGCGGCCGCAAGATCATGGTCATCGGCCATGAGAAGGGCGACGACACCGCCAGCCGCCTCCGCCACAATTTCGGGATGGGCAAGCCCGAGGGGTATCGCAAGGCGATCCGCCTCGTCGAACTCGCCGACCGGTTCGGCCTGCCCGTGGTGACGCTGGTCGACACGTCGGGCGCGTTTCCCGGCATCCAGGCGGAGGAGCGCGGCCAGGCGGAGGCGATCGCCCGCTCGACCGAGGCGTGCCTGAACGCCGGCGTCCCCGTCGTCGCGGCGATCGTCGGCGAGGGCGGCTCGGGCGGTGCGGTCGCGCTAGCCGCGGGCAACCGCGTGTTGATGTTCGAACATGCGGTGTATTCGGTCATCAGCCCCGAAGGCTGCGCGTCTATCCTGTGGCGTACCGGCGACAAGGCGCCCGATGCCGCGGAGGCGATGCGGGTCACCGCGCAGGATTTGAAGGCGTTCGGCGTCATCGACACGATCGTGCCCGAACCCGTCGGCGGCGCGCACCGCGACCCCAATGCCGCGATCGTCGCGCTGGGCGATGCGCTGTCGTCCGCGCTCGATACGCTTGCCGGTGACGACCCTGTGCGGTTGCGCCAGGGGCGGCGCGAGAAGTTCCTCGCCATGGGCCGGCTGTAACGCAAACGAAAAGGGCGGCGGAACCTTCGTCCCGCCGCCCGATCGCTTCGTCCTTCGAAATCGAGGCTTAGGTAGCCTTCATGTTCGACGCGACGTTCTGGAAGGTGGTCTTGAGCTGATTGCCCAGGCCCTGCATCGCGGCGATCGCGGCCACGGCGATGAGTGCGGCGATCAGGCCGTACTCGATGGCGGTCGCGCCCTTCTTGTTGCGAAAAATCTTGCGGATCATCTGCATACCGGTCTCCATTGCTATCATCACTTCAGTACCCGGCTGAACCGGTACACCGGAGCAGCAGGGCGATGATTAGGGGCGGCCGGTTTAAAAAGACTTAAAGGCCGGAACCTTTTTCGCTTCGGAAGAAAGGGTTGGGAAGGAGGGGCTTAGCGCGCCGCCGCCACATTGGCGCTGATGGTGTTCCACAGGCCCGTCGTCGTATTGGCGAGGTTGATGAACGCGACGACCATCGTAATCACGATCAGGGCCACGATCAGCCCATATTCGATCGCGGTTCCCGCCCGCCGATCGCAAGCGACGCGCCCGAACAGCCTGGCGATCCGCGTGACGAAGGGGCGGCGCACTCTCATGGCATGACGGGTAGTATAGGAGATTTAAAGAATGACGAACGCGCCCCCGATATCCGCCGCACCACCGCTGATCGTCGCCGCGGCTGCGCTGATCGACCGCGACGGTCGCGTTCTGGTCCAGCGCCGGCCGATCGAGACGACGCATGGCGGCTTGTGGGAATTCCCCGGCGGCAAGCTGGAACCCGGCGAAACGCCCGAGGCTGCGCTGATCCGCGAATTGGAGGAGGAACTGGCGATCGCCGTGCCTTGCGCGTGCCTCAGCCCCGCGGCCTTTGCCAGCGCATCGCTCGGAGGCCGGCATCTGATCCTGCTGCTGTTCGTCGCCCGCAAATGGACCGGCGTACCACGCGCGATGGCGGCAAGCGCTCTGCGCTGGATGAAGCCGGCCGAACTCCACGCGCTCGACATGCCACCCGCGGACAAGCCGCTGATCGCGTTGCTTGAGGCGGTGCTTTAGCGAACTGCGCGCATTCGCGGGACCGCCTCTCGCCGAAAACCTAGGCTTCGACGAGAGGCTGTACCGTTTAGCGGCTCGCGGGAGTGGGCCGGTCCTTGTCGCTGTCCGTGGCGACGACGACGATCGCGCCCACGATGGCGGCGGCGACGCCGAGCGCCACGATCGTGCCGGCGGAACCGATCTTGCTCTTGTGCCCGCTAGGCGACGCGACGCGGCCGATCGACAGCGACGCAGCCGGATTGGCGACCGCCGCGAAAGCCGGGGTGCTCGCCGTCATGGCAACGGCCGCGAGTACGATGAAAGATGCGTATTTCATGTCTTTACTCCGAAATTAGGTCGGTCGGGACCAAATACGATCTCAGTTGCTGGCCGGGCGCGATTTATTGTCGCTGACCGCATAGATCCCGGCGCCGATGATGCCGGCCGCAAGGACCGCGACGATGATGCCGCCTTCGCCGTGGAGCTTCGACTTGCCGTGCGAAGGCGCACTGGCCCGACCGATCGACAACGCCGATGCCGGGTTGGACGTGGGTGCCGCAAATGCAGGGGTTGCAGCGGTCGCAAATATTGCAGCGGCGAACGCAATTACTTTGAGGGTCATCGGACTTTCTCCAGCCTATTCAATTTATCAATACACCAGGCGGCCACAACTGTCACCCGACATATTGCGACGCAGCAATAGAAAAGTCGTTGCTGGAATAAAGGTACGGGGCACCGACGGCAGACTTGCCGATGGAGGCCCGACCGGGAATCGAACCCGGGTGCAAGGATTTGCAGTCCTCTGCGTCACCACTCCGCCATCGGGCCTCGATAGGGTGGACGCGGCTGATGCGCAGGTGGGGGCTTTCCTGTCAACCGGCTTGGCCGGAGCGCGCGTGCGCGATAGAAGCGACGCCTCGATTTGGTGTATTGCATCAATAACACGGCTGTGCGACAGGACTGGGCATGACGACCGATCTCATCGACCGCGGGGCAATCGCCGCGAACCACGACCACGGCGATCTCGCCGCATCATTTGAGCGCGGCGATCTCGCCGCGATGCGCCACCAGATGGTGGTGAGCCAGCTGCGCCCCAATGCGGTGACCGATCAGCGTGTCGTCGCGGCGATGGCTACGCTGCCGCGTGAGCGATTCCTGCCGGCGGCGGTCCGCGGCCAGGCGTATCGCGACACCGCTATCCCGCTGGGCGAGGGGCGTTACGCCAACGTGCCGATGGCGACCGCACGGTTGCTCAACGCGGCCGATCTGACCGCGGCGGACCGTGTGCTTCTGATCGGTGCGGCGGGCGGCTATACCGCGGCATTGCTGTCCGAGATCGTCGCCTCGGTGACAGCGGTCGAAACGCTGCCGGCGCTATGCACGCTGGCGCGCGAGGCGCTGGCGGACCTTCCGAACGTCATGCTGGTCGAGGGGCCGCTGGCCGAGGGTGCGCCGGACGGTGCGCCTTATGACGTGCTGGTCGTCGATGGCGCGATCGCCGACATTCCCGCGACGATCGTGGCGCAGATCCGTCCGGGTGGCCGTGTGGTGACGGGGTTGGTCGAGCGCGGCGTCACCCGGCTCGCCGCGGGTCGCCGCAGTGCGGGCGGGATCGGCGAGATGCCCTTCGCCGATTGCGACTGCGTCGTCCTGCCGGGCTTCGATCGCCCCGCCGGCTTCAGGTTCTGACGATGGCCCGGGGGGGATTCATCGGTCTGCTGCTCGCAGGCTCCGTCATCGCAGCGCCCGCGTCCGCCGAGACGCTGCGCGAGGCGCTGGTCAAGGCGTACCAGACCAATCCGACCATCACTGGCCAGCGCGCGGCGCAGCGGGCGCTGGACGAGAATGTCCCGATCGCGCGGTCCGCCGGTTTGCCTTCGGTGAATGCGACGGGCGGCATCAACGACAATCTGTTCACGCCGAGCACGGATCTCGCGGCCGAAAGCAACAGCTTCACCTCCCCACAGCGCCAGGCGACCGGCACGACCCAGCTTTCGGTCCCTATCTATCAGGGCGGGGCGGTGCATAATTCCGTCCGCGCCGCGGAGACGCGCGTCGAGGCGGGGCGCGATACCCTTCGCGGGACCGAATCCGATCTCTTCACCGCGACCGTCGGCGCCTATATGGACGTGATCCGCGACGAGGCGATCGTCGGTCTGAACCGGCAGAACGTGAAGGTCCTGGACGTCAATCTGCAGGCGACGAAGGACCGGTTCCAGGTCGGCGACCTGACCCGCACCGACGTCGCCCAGTCCGAGGCGCGGCTGGCGCTGGCGCGCGGGCAATATCAGTCCGCGCAGGCGCAACTCATCACCAGCCGCGAAAACTACATCCGTATCGTGGGAACGCCGCCGGTCGATCTCCAGACGCCGCCGACCCTTCCGAAGCTGCCCGCGTCCGCGAACGCCGCAGTGGGTGAGGCGCTCAACAACAATCCGACTCTCCAGGCCGCGGCAAAGCAGCGCGATGCGACGCGCTACGACATCGACGTCGCGAAGGCGGGCCGGTTGCCGAAGCTGAGCGTCGTGGTCGGCGGCAATTATTACAACTATCTGGGCTCACTGGGCGCTGGTACCGGGGTGCAGGTCGCCCAGTCGGGCACGTCCGCGACTGCGGGGCTCGCATTGACGGTGCCGCTCTTTCAAGGTGGCCGCCCGGCGGCGCAGGTCCGCCAGGCGGAGGCGTTGCGCAGCCAGGCGATCGAGAATGCGACGTCGACCGAACGCGGCGTCATCGCGACGACGCGGTCGGCCTATGCGGTGTGGCAATCGTCCGAACAGGTCATCGCTTCGTCGAATACCGCGGTCACCGCGAACAAATTGTCGCTGGAGGGCGTGCGCGCGGAGAACAGCGTCGGCAGCCGGACGATCCTGGACATATTGAACGCCGAGCAGGAATTGCTGAACAGCGAAGTGACGCTCGTGACTGCACGGCGCGACGCCTATGTCGCCGGCTTCGCGCTGCTGGCGGCGATGGGCGATGCGGAGGCGAAGGACCTGGGGCTGGACGGCGGCTCGCTCTACGATCCGGTCAAGAATTACACGCGCGTCCGGCGCCGGTTCAACGAT
>CAXTVB010000079.1:4908-11009 GCA_964247555.1 uncultured Sphingomonas sp.
GCGGCGACGGCGAACCGGCGAACGTCGCGCCGACCACGCGCGACACGCCCGCGCAGGATGCGACCGTCGCGGCCCCGCTCGACCCCGAATTCGACGCGCCGCCGGTTGACAAGAACGCCCCGCTCACGACAGGTGCGAACACGCCCGGCCACCACTGACGGCAGCCGGCGGTCTATACGGATACGGTGCCGCCGATGGGGGAAATCAGCGTTGAGCCTTCGATGGAGGACATTCTCTCGTCGATCAAACGCATCATCGCCGAAGAGGGCGATGGCGCCCCCGGGCGCGGTCGCCGTCCGTCACGGGGGCCTTCGCCGCGCGCCGAGCCCGTCGCGGACCCGGTTCCCGAAGACGAGGATTCGGACGACCAAGTGCTGGAGTTGAGCGACCCGATGCCCATCGCGAAGCCCGAACCCGTCGCGGCGAAACCCGCCCCCGTCGCGGCGAAGCCCACCCCAGCCGCCGAATCGCTTGTTTCGCGCGAGGCGGTCGCCGCCAGCCGTGGTGCGCTCGACCAGTTGAGCCGGATGATCGTGAAGCCGGAATCGGAAAGCGACGGCACGCTGGAGGGCCTCGTGCGCGGGATGCTCCGGCCGATGCTGAGCGACTGGCTCGACGCGCATTTGCCCGAGATGGTCGAGGCGATGGTGGCGCGCGAGATCGCCAAGATCACCGACCAGGCGGTCTGAGACCCGCCCGTCATGCCGGGCTTGACCCGGCATCCATCGTGCCGCGCTTTCTCCCGCTTATGGTTTAATGGCACAATGGACTCCGGGCCAAGCTCGGAGTGAGGACGTAGACTGGTTTCATCCGCAGGCGCTCGCTACAGCGGCGCGCATGACCGAACTCTCCAAGACCTTCGACCCCGCCGACATCGAACGCCGCTGGTATGCGCATTGGGAGGAGCAGGGCCTGTTCCACCCCGACCGGCCGGGCGCGGAGCCGTGGACGATCGTCAACCCGCCGCCCAACGTCACCGGCGCGCTGCATATCGGCCATGCGCTGGACAACACGCTGCAGGATATCCTGGTCCGCCATGCCCGGTTGAAGGGCAAGGATGCGTTGTGGGTCGTGGGCACCGATCACGCCGGCATCGCGACGCAAATGGTCGTCGAGCGGCAGATGGCCGCGAAGGGCGAGAAGCGCACCGACTTGGCGCGCGAGGATTTCGTCGCGAAGGTGTGGGACTGGAAGGCGGAAAGCGGCGGCGAGATCACGCGCCAGTTGCGCCGGCTCGGCTGTTCGATGGACTGGGCGAACGAGCGCTTCACGATGGACGAGGGCTTCAGCAAGGCGGTGCTGAAGGTCTTCGTCGATCTCCATGACGAGGGACTGCTGTACCGCGACAAGAGGCTGGTGAACTGGGACTCGGGCCTCGGCACCGCGATCAGCGACCTCGAGGTCGAGACGCGCGAGATCAAGGGGCAGTTCTGGCACCTGCGCTATCCGCTCGCGGACGGGTCGGGCTTCATCCAGGTGGCGACGACGCGGCCCGAGACGTTGCTGGCCGACATGGCGGTCGCGGTGAACCCGGCGGACGAGCGCTATGCGGCGCTGGTCGGCAAGCAGGTGCGGTTGCCGATCACCGGTCGGCTGATCCCGATCGTGACCGACGAGCATGCCGACCCCGAACTGGGCTCGGGCGCCGTGAAGATCACGCCGGGGCACGACTTCAACGATTTCGAGGTCGGCAAACGTGCGGGGATCGAGGCGCGCGACATGCTCAACATGCTCGATGCGAAGGCGCAGGTGACGCAGACCGCGGACGGGCTGATCCCGGCGGACCTGCTGGGGCTTACCACCGCCGGCGCGCGGAAGCAGGTCGTGGCGCTGCTGAAGGATCAGGGTTTCCTGGTGCCGCATGTCGACAAGGACGGCGTCGAACATGATGCCGAACCGCGCACGATCCAGACGCCCTATGGCGACCGGTCGGGCGTGGTGATCGAGCCGTGGCTGACCGACCAATGGTATGTCGATGCGGCCACGCTCGCGAAGCCCGCGATCGAGGCGGTGCGGTCGGGCGCGATCCGGATCGTGCCGAAGACGTGGGAGAAGACGTTCTTCAACTGGATGGAGAATATCCAGCCCTGGTGCGTGTCGCGGCAGCTTTGGTGGGGGCATAGGATACCGGCGTGGTTCGCGGACGATGGGCGGATCTTCGTGGCGCTGACCGAGGCCGAGGCGCAGGCGCAGGCGGGCAAGGGGGTCGTGCTGCGGCAGGATCCGGACGTGCTGGATACTTGGTTTTCCAGCGCTTTGTGGCCGTTTGCGACGATGGGTTGGCCGGAGCAAACTCCTCCCCGGGACGGGGAGGTGGCAGCGCGGAGCGCTGACGGAGGGGGCGGACCGCAAAGTGCACCGCTCGCCGCCGCCCCCCCTCCACCGCCTTCGGCGGTCCCCCTCCCCGTACCGGGGAGGATTTTAGAGGGCCGCTACCCCAACGACGTCCTGATATCCGGCTTCGACATCCTGTTCTTCTGGGACGCGCGCATGATGATGCAGGGTTTGCACTTCATGGGCGATGTGCCGTTCAAGACCTTGTATCTCCACGGTCTCGTCCGCGCCGCAGATGGCTCGAAGATGTCGAAGTCGAAGGGTAACACGGTCGATCCGCTGGGGCTGATCGATCGCTACGGCGCGGATGCGCTCCGGTTCTTCATGGCGGCGATGGAGAGCCAGGGCCGCGACATCAAGATGGATGAGAAGCGGGTCGAGGGGTATCGCAACTTCGCGACCAAGCTGTGGAACGCGGCGCGTTTCGCGCAGGCGAACGGCATCGGTGCCAGCGCGACGCTGGAGGCGCCCGAGGCGACGCTGGCGGTCAACAAGTGGATCGTCGCGGAGACGATCCGAACGGTGCAGGCGGTCGACCTGGCGCTTGCGGATTACCGCTTCGACGGTGCGGCGAACACGATCTACCAATTCGTCTGGAGCCGGTTCTGCGACTGGTATCTGGAGCTGATCAAGGCACCGATGGTCGAAGGCGAGCGCGGCGAGATCGATGCCGAGTCGAAGGCGGTCGCTGGCTGGGTGCTCGACCAGATCCTCGTGCTGCTGCATCCGTTCATGCCCTTCATCACCGAGGAATTGTGGCATGCGATGGGGGAGCGGGACGGCGATCTGATCGTCGCCAAGTGGCCGATGGCGGATGCGCGGTCGATCGATCCGGAGGCGGAGCGGGAGATCGACTGGCTGATCCGGCTTGTAAGCGATGTTCGTACGGCACGAACAGAACTCGGCATTGCGCCTGGGCAGCGCATGATCGCATACACGGAGGACGCAACGGCGGAGATGTTGGGTCGGCTCGATAGTCATAATGAAACGATCGTTCGGCTTGCCCGAATTTCCTGGCAACCGCATGAAGTTGACGGCCAACCTAGTTCGCTACGCGTGCCGATCGAGGGAGGGACATTGGTCATGCCCTTGGCCGGCGTCATCGACCTGGATGCCGAGCGCGCGCGCCTGACCAAGGGCATCGCCGCGGCGGAGAAGGAGCGCGATGCGCTTGCCGGACGCCTCGGTAACCCCAGCTTCGTCGAACGCGCCAAGCCCGAGGCGGTGGAGAAGGCGAAGGCCGATCATGCCGAGAAGGCGGCGGAGGCCGAGCGGCTCGGCGCGGCGCTGGCGCGGTTGGGGTGACGCTCTCTCCCGTCATCCCGGACTTGTTCCGGCGTCCATCGTGCAGCAGGAACGATCGTCGGACTTCGTGGCACGATGGATGCCGGATCACGTCCGGCATGGCGGATAGGGGCGAGTGATGACAGCGGATACCGGGGATCGGGCCCGACCCAAATCGGCCGGCAAACCCGGTCAGCACGACCTGACCGCCGGCCCGATCGGCAAGACGCTGCTGGCCTTCGCGCTCCCCACGCTCGGCTCGTCGATCCTGCAATCGCTCAACGGGTCGATCAACGCCGTCTGGATCGGCCAATTCCTCGGTGAGCGCGCGTTGGCGGCGACCACCAACGCCAACATCATCATGTTCCTGCTCGTCGCCGCGGTGTTCGGTTTCGGGATGGCCTCGACCATCCTGATCGGCCAGAATATGGGCCGGCGCGACATCGACGCGGTGCGCCGGGTGCTGGGGACGTCGATCGGGCTGTTCGCGATCATTTCCGTTCTGACCGTCGTCGTCGGGTGGCTCGTCGCGCCCGCGATCCTGCGGCTGCTGGCGACCCCGGCCGAGGTCTATCCGCTCGCGCTCGCCTATCTGCGCGTCATCTTCGTCGCGATGCCGCCGGGGTTCCTGGCGGTGCTGCTGACGATGGCGTTGCGGGGCACCGGGGATTCGCTGACGCCGCTGAAGTTCATGGCGCTGGGCGCGGTGATCGACGTCGGGCTCAACCCGCTGCTGATCCGCGGCATCGGGCCGATCCCGGCGCTCGGCATCGAGGGATCGGCGATCGCGACGCTCATCGCCAACTGCGTCTCGCTGCTCGCGATGGTCGGTTACATCTACGGCAAGGACCTGGTGATCCGCCTGCGCGGCGACGAGCTGCGCTATCTGCTGCCCGAGCGCGGGCTGTTGAAGACGATCGTCGTCAAGGGCTTCCCGATGGGGTTGCAGATGCTCGTCGTCTCCACCTCGGCGCTGGCGATGATCGGGCTGGTCAACCGCCACGGCACCGTCACGACCGCGGCCTACGGCGCGGCGAACCAGCTCTGGACCTATATCCAGATGCCCGCGATGGCGGTCGGCGCGGCGGTCAGCGCGATGGCGGCGCAGAATATCGGGGCGGGGCGGTGGGATCGGGTCGACCGGATCACGCGGGCCGGGCTGCTCATGAACCTGGCGCTGACGGGGTCGCTGCTGCTCCTGCTGACGTTGCTCGACCGCCACGTGCTGTGGCTGTTCCTGGGGCAGGATCCGTCGGCGATCGACATCGCGGCGCGGATCAACCTGATCGCGGGGTGGAGCTTCGTCCTGTTCGGCGTGTCGATGGTGCTGGCCGCGACCGTGCGCGCGAACGGCGCCGTCGTGGGACCGCTCGTCATCCTGGCGATCGCGATGTTCCCGGTCCGCTTCGGGCTGGCGACCGCGTTCGAGCCGAGCATCGGTGCGGATGCGATCTGGTGGAGCTTTCCCGCGGGGTCTTTCGCGTCGATGCTGCTGACGATCGGCTATTACCGGTATGGCGGGTGGCGCAAGCTGAAGCTCGTCGGGCGACCCGCCGCCGCGCCCGAGGAGACGATCGCGGATGCGCAGGCGACCGGAAAGCCGATGCCGGTCGGATAGCTTGCGCGCGACGCGGCGTTCCAGCACAGGGGCGCCATGTCCAGCTATCCCGCCATCCGCCTTCGCCGCACGCGCGCGAGCGCGTGGAGCCGCCGGCTCCATGCCGAGACGATCCTCACCCCCGCCGACCTGATCTGGCCGCTGTTCGTCTGCGAAGGCGAGGGCGTCGAACAACCGATCGCCAGCCTGCCCGGCGTGTCGCGCTGGTCGGTCGACGCCATCGTCGCACGCGGGCGCGAGGCGCGCGACCTGGGCATCCCGTGCGTGGCGCTGTTCCCCTACACGCAAGCCGAGCGCCGTACCGCGGACGGGCGCGAGGCGCTGAACTCCGACAACCTGATGTGCCGCGCGATCCGTGCGTTGAAGGACGCGGTGCCCGAGGTCGGCGTGCTGACCGACGTCGCGCTCGACCCCTATACCAGCCACGGTCATGACGGGCTGGTCGACGAGGCCGGTTACGTCATCAACGACGCGACTGCGGACGTGCTGGTCGGGCAGGCGCTGAACCAGGCGGCGGCGGGGGCGGACATCATCGCGCCGAGCGATATGATGGACGGCCGCATCGGCATGATCCGGGGTGCGCTGGAGGCGGACGCGCACCAGAACGTCCAGATCATGTCCTATGCCGCCAAATATGCGAGCGCCTATTACGGCCCGTTCCGCGACGCCGTCGGCACGCGCGGGCTGCTGAAGGGCGACAAGAAGACGTACCAGATGGATTCCGCCAACGCCGAGGAGGCGCTTCGCGAGGTCGCGCTGGACCTGGACGAGGGCGCGGACAGCGTGATGGTGAAGCCGGGGCTGCCGTATCTGGACATCGTCGTGCGCGTGAAGGAGCTCGGCCTCCGCAGAGAGCCGCGCCGTC
>CAXTVB010000080.1:0-6937 GCA_964247555.1 uncultured Sphingomonas sp.
GCCTGCAGGACGATCCCGATCCGCCCGCGCCGCGCGACGGCGAGCGCATCCTCGCCGAGCGCGCCGATATCGAGGCCCGCGACCCGAACGCTGCCCGCGCCGGGCCGCTCGAGCCCGGCCAGCACCGCCATCAGCGACGATTTGCCCGATCCCGAGGGGCCCAGCAACGCGACGCTTTCCCCTGTCGCGACCTGCAGGTCGATTCCGCGGAGGATATCGACGCGCGCCGGCGGCCGACCCAGCGACAGCGACAGATTGCGCACGTCGATCAGATCGGCCACGGGCGGTGCGATCGTTGGAGCGGTGCGGATGCCATATTGGGTGCGATACGGATGCTGGACCCGGTCTGTCCACCGCGCACTGGCCGCACTGTCGATCGTCGTCGCATCGCCGGTCGCGGCGTCACCTGCGCAACCCGTGATCTGGGCGTTCGGCGACAGCCTCGTGGCGGGCTATGGCTTGCCGCCGGCCGAGGGGTTTCCGACGCAATTGCAGGCCGCGCTCCGCCGTGCCGGGGTGACGGTGACGGTGCGCAACGGCGGCGTCGCGGGCGATACCGTCGCGCAGGCGCAGGCGCGCCTGGCCTGGGGGCTGCGCGGCCTTGGCACGCCGCCCGATCTCGTGATCGTCGAACTCGGTGCGAACGACATGTTGCGCGGACTGCCGGTGGCGCAGGCCTATGCGAAACTGGATGCGGTGCTCGCCGAATTGCAGCGACGCCATATCCCCGTGCTGATCGCTGGCATGCGCGCCGCGCCCAATATGGGGGCGGACTATGCGCGCCGGTTCGATGCGATGTACCCGGCGCTCGCGAAGGCGCATCGCCTGCCGCTCTATCCCTTCTACCTCGACGGCGTCGCCGCCCGGCGGGCGTTGATCCAGGCGGACGGGCTGCACCCCAACGCGCGCGGCGTCGCGATCATCGTCGCGCGGATGCTGCCCGCGGTGCGCGCGGCATTGAAGGGGGCGGCATCGTGACCGATTTCGCCGCGACACGCGCGCAGTTCGATCTGCCCGAAGGCGTGATCTATCTCGACGGCAATTCGCTGGGCCCACCGCCGCGCGGGGTCGCGGCGCGGGTGCAGGCGGTACTGGGCCAGGAATGGGGCGGGTTGCTGATCCGCGCATGGAACGACGCCGACTGGATCGGCATGCCCGCGCGCGTCGGCGACCGGGTCGGGCGGCTGATCGGCGCGCCGCCGGGCAGCGTGGTGATGGGCGATACGCTATCGGTGAAGGTGTACCAGGCGCTTGCCGCCGGGCTCGACCTCGTGCCCGACCGGCGGACGATCCTGTCCGACAGCGGCAATTTTCCGACCGACCTGTATATGGCGCAGGGGCTGATCGCCTCGCTCGAGCGCGGTCACGCTTTGCGCGTGGTCGCGCCCGAGGCGGTGCTGGACGCGATCGACGACAGCGTCGCGGTCGTGATGCTGACCGAAGTCGATTACCGGACCGGACGGCGCCACGACATGCCTGCGATCGTCGCACGCGCGCACGATGCCGGTGCGATCGTCATCTGGGACCTGGCGCATTCCGCGGGCGCGTTGCCGGTCGACGTCACGGCGGCAGAGGTCGATTTCGCGGTCGGATGCACGTATAAATACCTGAACGGCGGCCCTGGATCGCCCGCCTTCATCTACGTCGCGCCCCGCCTTGCCGACCATGTCCGCCCCGCCTTGTCGGGCTGGATGGGGCACGCGGCACCCTTCGCGTTCGATCCCGATTACCGGCCCGCGGGCGGGATCGAGCGGATGCGGGTCGGCACCCCGCCGATCCTTGCGCTCGCCGCGCTCGATGCCGCGCTCGATCTGTGGGACGGTATCGCGATGGCCGATGTCCGCGCCGCGTCGCTGGCGCTATCGGCGCGTTTCATCGCCGGCGTCGAGGCGCGCTGCCCCGCCCTCGTCCTCGCCTCGCCCCGCGATGGTGCGGCGCTCGGCAGCCAGGTCTCGTTCCGCCACGCGGAGGGTTATGCAATCATGCAGGCGCTGATCGCGCGTGGCCTGATCGGCGATTTCCGCGCGCCCGACATCCTGCGCTTCGGCATCACCCCGCTCTATATCGGCGAAGCGGAGATCGACGCCGCAGTCGATGTCATCGCGGCGGTGATGGACGGCCGGTTGTGGGACGATCCTGCTTACCGGCGACGCGGGGCGGTGACCTGAAGGGGCGGGCGTCAGTAATAAAAGAAATACTCGCCGTCGTCCAAGGGTGGGTCGTCAGACGGCGGATCGGGATAAAGTATCGGTTTTCCGCCGAAATATTTGGCAACGATCCGGTCGCGACGGACGAACGTGTCTTCGTCGTGATCGATATCTTCCGAAAAGGTATAATTCACCTCGAACCGACCGCCCCGGATGACATACTCTATTTCCTCCCAGCGTTTGCCGGACTCGACGTCTTCCCAAAGGTCGAGCAATGCGTCGCTGAGCGCATGCAGGTCGGGATCGCGATACTGTATATAATTGCCACAATCCTTGAAGATCGACGGCGCGACGAACTGCGTATCCACCTCGGCGAAAAGCAGCGTACCGTCGAGCGGGTACTCCGTATCGCGCGCCAGGATCTCGCTGATCCTCGCGAGCAGGCGCTGGCCTTTGTCACTTGGCATGGTGCGACCCCCCGGGGCTGTTCGGCATATATTGGCTTTGCTGCAGGCCATCGATCCAGAACCATATATCGATTGCCGATGGGCGGCTTAACGACGTGTCGAAAACCGGCGCGAGTTTGACCCTCACGCTGTGGCCAGCCTTCTTCGCCCGCTCCCATTGATCCTCGAGCCGACGGTATTTTCCCCGATTGACGCTTCGATCTTGCGCGAAATGATTGAACGCCTCTTTGGGACCGTTGAACCGCGCCGCGATGTAATGGCCGCCATCGCCGGTGGACAGGCGATCCGTCCCGCCGGCCGGCGCCTGCGCAGCGCGCGAGCGTCCACCGTCGCCAACAGTCAATTCGCCGGATACCCGCACCGTGCGATCCTTCGAATCGATATCGTAGCTGTATCCGTTTCGGACGACGTGCCGGGTGGGCTGCTCACCCTCCCCAGTCGGCTTTGTATCCGCGGTAGCGGGGGGCGGGGCGGGCGAATGCTTGGCCGGCGCATAAGACGACGGCTTCGGTTTGTCGGCCCAACCACCGCCCGGAGCCCCCGCGCCGCCGCCGCTACCGCCACCGCCGCCGGCAAACCCGCCACCGCTCCAGCGCTGATCGCCGTCCGCCGTCGTGAACCGCCCCGTCTCCGGATCGTGATTGGGATTGAACTTCAGTTCGATCCCTTCCGCCGTGCGCGCAGTTGGCCACCGACCCGTGCGCAACCACGCGTCGAACGCGTGCCGTCGTCCCCGTTCCGCTATCTGCATCGTGCCGCCCCCAGGAGGTTAACGATGGGAACAGAAGGGCAACATTCTCCAACATTGCAATCGGCGAGCGCCGCGAAGTCGCGCCGCACGACTAAATCGGGCGGATCAGAACCTTTTCTGTTCCGCTTTGTCGCCGGTCTTGACCCGGTAATCGACCGGCCGCGACGGGTCGATCGGCTCGTCCCAGCTGGCGCCCGCATAGAGCCGGCGGGCGGGCAGCGCGGTGCAATGCGTGCCCGTCGTATCGCATTGCCGGCCGTCATATACCTCGACATTGGTCGTGCCCGTATTGGTCAGCACGAGGTGGTTGCCGTTCCGCACCCCAGTCACGATTCCCGTCATCGCGGTCGGGCGGACGATGACCAGCACGTCATAGCCCACCAGGACCTTCAGCGCGGTATTGGGTGCGCTGACCTCGCCGATGACGGGTTTGATCGTCACGCGGTAGATTCGCTCGCCGGTGTTGCGCGGCGCGATCGAGGCGATGCGGACGAGTTTGCGTTCGCCGGGTTCCAGGATCATCTTCTGCGGCGTGACGATGAGGCCGAGCGCCGCCGGGTCCGGGTTCGCGATGCGCGCCTCGTCGGGGCGACCGGGGTGCACGATCTCGAACGGGTCGGCGACGACATAGATGCGTTCCTTACCCGTGTTGGTGGCTTCGATGTCGAACCTCGGGACCTTGTCTGGCGTCAGGTCGACGATCACCTGGTTCAGCACCAGATCCGCCGAGGCGGGCGCCGCCAGCGACAGCGCGGCGACGATGCCGATCGCCGCATATCCTATCCGCATGGATTTCTCCTTCATCGTCAGCGTCTTGCCACGGCGATCCGGGTGACGGGAAATGGTTTCGGGCACGTCAGCGTTCCCAGCGCCGCATAGCCTTGCGGCGTCGTCCGCACCGCCAGCGGCAGCTGGCAGATACGGCCGTCCGCCGCCTGGATCTTCAATACAGCGTCGGTGCCCGCCTCGATCTGGAAGTAACCGCGTTCGTCGGTGCTGCCGATCGCGCCGGGTACATAAACCGCGGCGTTCGCGATCGGCGTCCCGTCGGCCCATATCGCTCGCCCGAACATCGCCACGACATGGCGTGCCGCCCAGTGCAGGCGACCGATCGTGCCGGGATAGACGCTGACCAGCCGGGCATTGCCGTCGACATGCATGAGGTCCGCGCCGACGGAGCGGATGCGCACGGCATATTGGCGATAGGCGGCGACGGGTATCAGCATCGATCCGCCGGCCCGCACCATCCCGCGCGGGGCGTTGTCGATCAGGATCTCGAACGGTGCCCCATGCGTGCCGCCATCCACCGCGACCTGGATCGCGCTGTCATGCTGTTCGCGGCCCTGCAGGGCGATACCGGCGCGTGTCGCGGCGAGCGTCGTCTGGAAATTCAGGCTGTACTGCGTCGATCCGTTGTCGCCGGCGATGGGCTGCGCGACATCGGCGTAGAGCGAAGCGCGGTCGGTGTTCAGATCCACCCGCCCGCGCAGCAGCGTACCGTTCACCTCCTGCTCGGCATCGGCGGCCAGCGTGGCGTCGCCGCCCAGCACATGGTCGCGGTGCCACGATCCGCCGATCGCGCCGACGACCGCGGTGCCGTTGCCGTCGCCCGCCCCCGACGTCGTGCGCGCGCCGATGCTGGCATTCAGCGTCGATCGCGCGCGCACGCGCTGGAACGTCAGCCCGATGGACGCTGTGCTGCCCTGGTTGGATACGGTCATGTCGCCGCGGATATTCACCTGCACGCCGGCGCGTTCGACCAGCGGCCAGTAGACGCTGGGACCGATCGCGTAATTGCGGCCCTCGCGCCGGTCGCTGCGGTAGGACGCCGTGACGCCGATCTGCCCGGGCTTCAGATTGTAGCTGATCGTCGCGTTGACCTGCGTGAACGATCCCGCCGCCAGCTGGGCGGTACGGTCGATGGTTAGGATGTCGTAGCTGCTGGTGTCGGCACCCAGCGGGATCAGCGGATTGCCGCTCCGGCTCCAGATGCGGCGCGCATCGATCGCATAGTTCACGCGCGAAACGCCCGACGAATTCGCCTCGAACAACAGCCCGGCATCGCCGTGGATGGAGGCGAGGCCGGCCAGCCGGACCTGGGCCGCCCGCCCTAGCCAATAGCCGCCGACTTCCAGCAGCCCGGTCCGGTCGGTTCCCATCATCGTCGCGTCCATCGCGAGGTGCGGGGTGAGACGGCGCGCTAGCCCCGCCAGATAGAGCGGCGTGCGCGTGGTCGCGAACGGCGCATCGTAGCGATCCTGGCCGAGCAATCCGGCATATGCGAAGAATATCGGCTCGCCGATCCCGGCGATCGCGGCATTCTTCGTGAAGAACCGGCGTTCGTCGTGCGACGCACCGCCGGCCTCCTGGATGTGCAGCACGACTTCGTAGGATCCGTCGGGCAGGCTGGCGGTGTCGAGGACCTGGTTTCCGGCATCGTAGCTGCGCGACGTCAGCAGCCGTCCGTCGCGAAGGATATCGACGCGCGAACGCTGCGGCAGCGACACGACCAGCGGCGTGCCGGCGATCAGCGTCCGGTCGAGCCGGGTATCGACCTGGCTCTGCACCCCCGCCCCGACCAGCCGCCGTCGGCCGATCAGTTCGATGCCCGGCACCCACATCGCCCCCGCCGAATAGCGCAGGCCCGGCTTGTCGAGTTCGGCGACCAGCGTGTCGACCGATACGCCGTAGCGCGAGGAATAGGACAGGTCGCCGCGGACCCGCGCTTCGCCCTTGGCCAGGATCGCACGGTTCTGCAGTCCCAGCGTCGCATCGCCACCGGTGCCCGCGATGCTGCCGCCGAACTGGTCGACGAAGGACAGGCCGGGCGGCGGGCGGGGCAGATAGGCGCGCTGGGCGACCGGATGGACCGCGAGCAGGCGCGGATGCACGTAGACGTCGATCCGGAACCGCTGGTCGTCGAACACCAGTCCGGCGACGGCGGGGCGGAAGATAGCGCAGGCGGCGCGGGCGGCATCGTCCTCGGCGCGACAGACCATGTCGGGATGCGAATCGAGATCGGGCGCCGCCAATGCCGCCCGCACCGCGGCGGGATCGACCAGATCGGGCAGCAGCGCCACCAGCGCATCGACATCGAGCAGCGTGACCTTGCCCGAACTGTAGCGGATGCGCGCCTGGCCGCGCACGCGCCCGCCCATATACACGTCTGCGATCGCTTCCTGCGGCTGCAGCAGCGAATCGAACCCGGTAGGTCGGCTGGCGCTGACGCGCGGCGCTTCGTCCGCCGCCTGGACGCCGGGCGCGCAGGCCAGCGCCGCGATCGCCAGCACTAAGCGGCGGAGCCGGGTCGGGATGCCGCGGCGGCGAAGAGGTCCGACCATGATCGGTCGTCGTCCTTACTGCGCCGCGATGACGAGCGTCAGCGTGCCCGAATAACTGCCTGCGGTGGCGCTGCTGAGCGCCGCGGCGCGCAGCACGACGATCAGGCTCGCCGATGTCGTGTTCACCAGCGTACACGTCTGGTTGACGAGACCGTCGGCAAAGCCGGTGACGGTCGTGTTGGCGGGCAGCGCGGTGCCCGACGACTGGTTCGGCGTGGCCGACCATTGCAC
>CAXTVB010000080.1:6947-10989 GCA_964247555.1 uncultured Sphingomonas sp.
GGTCCCGCGGATGGGTTGGGGTGGGCCGACCATTCCCCCCGTTCGGGATGGGTGCGGCGCTGCCGGCCAACGTTAGTGCGCCGCCGGTCCCGCTGCCGGTTGCGCGCATGCTGTATTGCCCGGACAGGCTGGTCGCATAGGCGCACACGCTCTGGCTGTTGGTCACGTCGGTCGCGGTCGACGACAGCGCGCCGAAATTGACGTCGCTCAGCTTGGTCAGCCGTGCCAACTGCGCGTCGGCCCGTCCTTCACCAAGGAAGGACAGGCCGAGCGCCAGCAGGACGATCGCCGTCCGGGGTGTCACCACGACCATAGCCCAACGCTCCGCCGCGCGTCAGACGGGCGAAACGAGCAGGGTCAGCGTGCCGGTATAGGTCGTCAGCGAAGCCATGTTCAGCAACTGCGCGGACGAGATGCTGACGATGAGGCTGGACGATGTGGCCGGTGCGGTGGCGCAGGTCGGCGTCGTCGCGGTGGAATTGAACGTGCCCGACGCGGTTGCGGCGGTCAGCGCGGTGCCCGACGTCTGCGCCGACGACTGGTTCCATTGCACGCTATACGTCACCGGCGTCAGCGCCCCGGACGCCAGCGTGAAGGCGCCGCTCGTTCCGCTGCCGGTCGCGGTGATCGTGTAGCCCTTGGTCGCGGTGTTGCTCCATACGCAGTTGCTCTGCGCGTTGGTCGCGGTCACCGTCGGATCGACGTTGGTGAAGGCGACATCGCTCAGGCCCGTGATCTGCACGCGACTCGGGACCGAGACCGTGATCGTGATGTTGCCGGTCGACGTCGCGCCCAGCGTACCCTGAGTCGCGGCCATCGCCGGGCTCGCCATCAGCGCGCCTGCCATGCCTGCAAAGGCCAGACCGGCCCGATATGGTTTGAAAAACATCGTTCTTGTCCTTCGAATTTGGGGGGGGCTTCCTCCGACGCCCTCCCAAAATCGAGAAGAGGCCGGCCTATTAAAACCAAAACGGATCGTTCATTCTATATTAGTCACTAGCCAGGGAAAGTTATCACCCGGCGAAATAAGCTATTCGCCCATCGATATTGATCTTTCGTTTGGGCCTTCATTGACTAGGCCCAAGGCGCTTTCATACAAAAGCCCGGTTAACGATTGTTGTAGGCAGTGAATGCGGCGATATGTGCAGATTGATATTTGATACCCGATGACGGAATGGGTCCGTAGTATCTGATGTCTTCGGGAAAGCTTGCGTGTGGTGCGATCATTGTAGGTCGGCACGATCTGCGGCATGCTCCGCACATGCCGGCTGGAATGCGCGTGTCGATAGTGCTGGGATGCGTTGCGCTCGGCGTGAGCGGATGTGCCGCGGTCGTCATTCCGGTCGCGGCCGGTGGTGCGATCGGCGGGGGCCGGCTTCGCCATCACCGACATCACGGCCACCCTGCGCCGCGGGGCGCGGCGGCATCGTCGCAAGCCTCCGCACCAGCGCCGGTCCTTCCACCGCCGGTTCCGGTCGATCGCGCGACGATGACGGTCGGCCAGGCCTATCGCGGCGATCTCCCGCCCCCCACCGGGACGATGATACCGCCGCCGCATCCTCCTATGGCGAGCCTGGCCGCCAAGGCGGACACGCCCGGCAGCGCTAGCTGGAGCGACGTGCTGCACTTCGTCGCGCAGGCGGCGCTGCATCGGCCGGTCCTCGGCGTCCTGCCGGCCAAAGGCAGCCCGGCGACGACGCCGCGCTGGGTTGCCTGCGAAGACAAGCCGGAAGCGGTGCTGGTCGACCTGCCCAGCCCGAATTCCACGATGTTGGCGGGATCGGCGGCGGAGACGCTGTCCGCGATGGAGACGATGGGGGTGGCGCTGGTCTTCCTGTCGCAGCGCCCCGCCGACGTGGCGGGGCAGCGCGCGAAGCTCGGCGTGCTCGGCCTGACCGTTCCCGTCGCGGACCAGCGATGGTTCAGCGGTTCGGCCAACGATGCGGTTGCGCACCGAGCGACCATCGCCGCGCGCTACTGTGTGGCGGCGGTCGTGGGCAGCGAACCCGCCGCATTTCCGAACGCGGTGCCGCCAGGAGCGGCGGGCAGCAACCCGGGCTGGTTCCTGATCCGGTAACGCGGCTCCGCCAGCGTGCGGGGTCCTTACAAAGGACCCTGGTGCCCAGAAGAGGACTCGAACCTCCACGACCTTGCGATCGCCAGCACCTGAAGCTGGTGCGTCTACCAATTCCGCCATCTGGGCACGGGGTAGGTCGGCGCCTCTAGGGGAGGGGCGGGAGCCTTGTCAACCGGGGGGCGGCTGGGGCAAGGGGGCGGCGAGTGGGGCGCAGGGTCCCGGATCGAAAGGGCGTGCGAGTGGACGATCGGCTGGTCACGCTGTTCGGCGGCGGCGGATTTCTCGGGCGCTATGCCGCGCAGGCGCTGCTGGCGAAGGGGTTCCGCGTGCGAATCGCACAGCGCGATCCACGCCAGGCCTGGTTCCTGAAACCGCAGGGTGGCCTTGGGCAGACGCAATTCGTTGCCGCCGACCTGGCGCGGCCGGACACCGTGCTTCGCGCGGTCCAGGGGGCGGATGCGGTCGTCAACCTGGTCGGCATCCTGCAAGGCGCGTTCCAGCGCGTGCACGTCGCCGGGGCGCAGGCCATCGCCGACGCCGCGACGCAGGCCGGTGTCGCCACGCTGGTGCATGTTTCCGCGATCGGCGCAGACTCCGCTTCGCCCTCCGCTTATGGCCGATCGAAAGGCGATGGCGAGGCAGCAGTGCGTGCGGCGTTCCCAGCGGCGGCCGTCCTGCGCCCGTCGGTGGTGTTCGGCCCCGAGGACCAGTTCGTGAACCGCTTCGCCGGCATGGTCGCCAAGGCGCCGCTCGTCCCCGTGCTGCGCGCGGGCGCGCGGTTCCAGCCGGTCTACGTCGCCGACGTCGCCGCTGCGGTGACTACCGCGATCGCGCGGCCGGCCGATCATGCGGGCCGTACGCTGGCGCTGGGCGGGCCCGACATCATCACGATGGAGGCGCTGATCCGCTATATCGCGCGTACGATCGGTCGCAGCCCGCCGATCGTGCCGCTGCCCGATTTCGCCGGTGCGACGATCGCGCGGGCGGGGTTCCTGCCCGGCGCGCCGATCAGCTGGGACCAATGGCTGATGCTACAGCGCGACAACGTCGTCGGCGACCAGGAGGACGGGCTGGCTGCGATGGGGCTGACCCCCACCCCGCTCGCCGCGGTCGCGCCCGACTGGCTGGTACGGTATCGCCGCCAGGGTCGCTTCGCGCGGCGCGTCGAAGACCTCGCCTGATCCTGACCGCCTGATCCCATCCGCTCCATCCGGAGACCATCGTGACCGACCTGCCGACCGTCCTGCTCCTCGGCGTCGTCGAGGGAATCACCGAATTCCTGCCCGTCTCCTCCACCGGGCATCTGATCCTGGCGGGCGCGCTGCTCGGCTATGACGAGGCGCAGTGGAAGGTGTTCAACGTCGTCATCCAGCTGGGGGCGATCGCTGCGATCGTCGTGCTGTACTGGCGGACCTTCTGGGCGGTGCTCATGGGCCTGGCGAAGCGCGAGCCGCAATCGATCCGCTTCGTGCGCAACATCCTGGTCGCGTTCCTGCCCGCCGCGGCGATCGGGCTGGCGCTGCACAAGCAGGTCGAGGCGTTGCTGGGCAACGCGCTGGTCGTGTCGATCGCGCTGGTCGTCGGCGGCTTCGCCATCCTGTTGGTCGAACGGCTGGCGCCCAAGGCGCGGATAGAGGGGGTCGCCGCGATCCCGATCGGCACCGTGCTCGGCATCGGCTTCCTGCAATGCCTGGCGATGATCCCGGGCGTCAGCCGGTCCGGCGCGACGATCCTGGGCGCGCTCGCGCTCGGCGTCGAACGGCGGACCGCGGCGGAGTTCAGCTTCTTCCTGGCCATCCCCACGATGCTCGGGGCGAGCGCGCTGGAACTGGTGAAGAACAGGCACGAACTCACGAGCGGCGCCGGCGTGGGTCCGTTGGCGATCGCGATCGGGATGCTTGTATCGTTCGTCGTGGCCTTGCTGGTCGTGCGCTGGTTCGTGGGGATCGTGACGCGGCACGGATT
>CAXTVB010000081.1:0-10986 GCA_964247555.1 uncultured Sphingomonas sp.
GGAACAGGTCGCCGCCGAGCTGTAGATTGTAGGGCGGATCGGCGAAGATCATGTCGACCGACTTGGCGGGCAGCGCGCGCATGTGCGCGATGCAGTCGCCGCGCAGGATCTGGTCGAGCGGCAACACCGTGTCGATTGCCGCGGCTTGCGGACGCCTGACCTTCTCGATGACCCCCATGACATTCCCCTTGCCAGCCATCCGCACGAAACCACGGACTCTCGTCAAGCGAACATTGGTTAACGCGTAGGGTTACGAAGTCGTTAAGGCTGCGGCGGATCGAGTCCCACGCTCGACATGTTGAGTCCGATCCGGCGTTCCAGCCGCTATCCTTGGTGGTGTGGCGCAAAAGACTCAGCCCCGTCGCCAACGCACAGGCGTGCCCGTGCCGCTGCGGCAACCGGCGCGAAACTATGCCGGTGGAGCCGCGTGGGGCCATGTTCGGCGAGCGCCTTCAGGTGCGCAGGCGCGCCGTACCCCTTGTTCGCGTGCCAGCCATAATGCGGATGGGCATCGGCATGCGCGAGCATGATCGTATCGCGGGTATGCTTGGCGACGACCGACGCCGCGGCGATCGACAGCGACAGCGCATCACCCCCCACGATCGCGGTCGCGGCGAAGGACCAGCGCGGCAGGCGGTTGCCATCGACCAGAATATGGCCCGGCACCGCGCCCAGGCATTCGGCCAGCGCCTCGACCGCCAGCGTCATCGCCTTCATCGTCGCCCAGTAGATATTCAGCCGGTCGATCTCGTCCGCCTCGACCATGCCGATCCCGACACACGCCCGCTGGTGGAGCAGCGCACACAGCCGCTCGCGCTCGGCGGCGGACAGCTTCTTCGAATCGTCGATCCCGCGCGGCACGCCCTTCGCCGGCAACACCACCGCCGCGGCGACCACCGGCCCGGCGAGCGGCCCGCGCCCGGCCTCGTCGACGCCGGCGACGGGCGGGAGGCAGAGACGTTCGTGCTTCAATCCGGGCATCTCAGCCTTCGATCTCGTCGAACGGGACGACGCCGAGGGCATGCCCCATCGGGCCGTGGCCATTGCCCAACCCCGGCGCGCTCAGCAACGCGATGCGGACGAAGCGTACCGCCTGGCGGAACGCATCGACGGTCGGCAGTCCCGACCCCAGGCCGCAAGCCAGCGCGCTCGCGAAGGTACAGCCGGTGCCGTGCGTATCGTCCGTATCGATCCGCTTGCCGTAGAGTTCGTCGAGCAGGACGCCGCCCGGCGCGACGAGACGGTCGTTGATCATGTTGCCCTCGCCATGCCCGCCCTTCACCACGAGATGACAGCCATGCGCAAGCACCGCGTCCTCGCCGCCGAGCGCCGCGAGCTCGGGCAGGTTCGGCGTCGTTACCGACGCCAGCCCCATCAGCCGCCCGAACGCCGCGATCGTGTCTTCGTCGGCAAGGATCGATCCGCTGGTCGCGATCATGACCGGATCGAACACGATCGGCACATCGAGCCCTTTCAGCCGATCCGCCACCGCGCGTGCGGTCTCGGCCGATCCGATCATGCCGATCTTCACCGCATCGACGCCGATATCGGACAGCACGGAGTCGATCTGCGCCAGCACCATTTCGGTAGGCACGGGATGCACCGCCTGCACGCCCAGCGTGTTCTGCGCGGTGACGGCGGTGATCGCGGTCGTCGCGTGACCACCGAGCATCGTGACGGTCTTGATATCCGCCTGGATGCCCGCGCCACCACCGGAATCGGAGCCGGCGATGATCAGGACTCGCGCGACCGTCACGCGGCGATTTCCACCGAAGTGGAGGAAGTGGAGGCGTGCCATGGCATTCCTCCACTTCGCACGAAGCGGCTGCTCGGAGGGTGTGGAAAGCAGGGTGCTGGAGCGATCATGTCGAAGCGTCTGCCATGGATTGGTACGTGTAGGACAGCCTTCCGAACGGGAAACGATACGCCGTCACCCCGGACTTGGTCCGGGGTCCATCGTGCGGGCCGTACCGCAGCCTGCGTATGCGCGGCACCATGGATGCCGGGACAAGCCCGGCATGACGAAGGGATGTTCATCCTCGCCTCGATCGCGCTCACCGCTCAACCCGCGAACCGCCGCACCGTCGCCGCCGGGTGCTTCTTCAAATTCGCCCCCGTCCGCGCCGGCCGGTCCATCAGTTCGCCGCGGCAGTTCGGGCAATGTTCGTCGAGCGCCTCCGCGCACGCGGCGCAGAAGGTGCATTCGAACGAACAGATGAACGCACCCGGCTCATCGGCGGGAAGCTCCGCGCCGCAGCGTTCGCAATCGGGACGCATTTCAAGCATTGGTCTTTCCTTCCTTCCCCTCTCCCCCCGGGAGAGGGGCAAGCCGCGAAGCGGCGCGGGGTGAGGGTGAGTGCGACCCAGTATCGTCGTCACCCTCACCCTTCCGGCCCTGACGGGCCTCCCTCCCTCTCCCAAAGGGGGGGACCTTCAATCCGTCACCCCAGCGAAAGCTGAGGTCTCCCCGCTGGGGAGCGGAACGCGCGCCTCCTTGAGACCCCAGCCTTCGCTGGGGTGACGGGACTGGCGGAACGCTTCAAGCCGCCGCCTCGCGCACCGCGTCGCAGATCCGGTCCACCACGCGCTCCACCTGCCCGGGATCGTCGCCTTCCGCCATCACGCGGATGACCGGCTCGGTCCCCGACGGCCGGATCACCAGCCGCCCCTTGCCCGACAGCTCCGCTTCGGCCTCGGCGATCACCGCCTTCACCTTGTCCGCCTCCAACGGCTTGCCGCCCTTGAAGCGGACGTTCTTCAGCAGCTGCGGCAGCGGCTCGAACCGGTGGAGCACCTCGCTCGCCGGCGCGCCTGCGCGGCGGACCTCGGCCAGGACCTGCAACGCCGCCACCAAGCCGTCGCCGGTCGTGCCGTAATCCGCCAGGATGATGTGCCCCGACTGCTCGCCGCCGACATTATACCCCCGCGCGCGCATCGCCTCCAGCACGTTGCGATCGCCGACCGCGGTGCGAACCAGCCCTAGCCCCTGCGCCGCCAGATGCCGCTCCAGCCCGAGGTTCGACATCACCGTGGCGACCAGCCCGCCGCCGACCAAGCGCCCGGCCCGCGCCCAGCCGGCGGCGATGGTCGCCATCAGCTGGTCGCCGTCGACCACCCGGCCCTTCTCGTCCACCACGATCAGCCGGTCCGCATCGCCGTCCAGCGCGATGCCGATATCCGCGCCGCTGGCGACGACGGTTTCGGACAAGGTCTGCGGCGCGGTCGATCCGACGCCGTCGTTGATGTTCGTCCCGTCGGGCGTCACGCCGATTGCGATGACGTCCGCGCCCAGTTCCCACAGGGCCGACGGCGCGACCCGGTAAGCGGCGCCGTTCGCGCAGTCGATGACGATCCGCATCCCGTCGAGCCGGAGATCCTTCGGGAAGGTCCCCTTGGCGGAATTGATGTAGCGCCCCTGCGCGTCGTCGATCCGGCGCGCACGCCCGATCGAGGTCGAGGGCGCGAGCGGTACGTCGCTGTCGATCAGCGCCTCGATCGCGGCCTCCGCTTCGTCGCTGAGCTTGTAGCCGTCGGGGCCGAACAATTTTATGCCGTTGTCGGCGTACGGGTTGTGGCTGGCGGAGATCATCACGCCGATGTCCGCGCGCATCGACTGCGTCAGCATCGCGACCCCGGGCGTCGGCATCGGGCCGACCATCACCACGTCCATGCCGACGCTGGTGAACCCCGCGACCAGCGCCGATTCGAGCATATAGCCCGATAGCCGCGTGTCCTTGCCGATCAGGACGCGGTGCCGGTGATCGCCGCGCAGGAAATACGCGCCCGCCGCCATCCCGACCTTCATCGCCATCGCCGCGGTCATCGCGCCCTGGTTGGTCTCGCCGCGAATGCCGTCGGTGCCGAAATATTTCCTTGCCATCGCAGCGTATCCGTTCCGCTATGTCACCCGAGCGTGTCGCAGATAGCGATGCTTGCGGGAAAGGGCGAGTATGTCTCAGGCCACACGCATATTGCTGGCGCTGGTCGCGGGGCTGGTGCTCGGGATCGGCGCGGCGCACTGGTCGACCGGCGGCGCGCTGGCGGCGACCGCGATCACGCAGCCGATCGGGTCGGCCTGGCTGCACGGACTGCAGATGGTGATCGTGCCGCTGATCGTCGGATTGCTGGTCACCGGCATCGCCGCGACCGCGGAGGCCGCACGCGCCGGCCGCATCGCCGGACGCACGATCGTCGCGATCACCATCGTGCTGTGGAGCACGACGCTGATGTCCGCGGTGCTGACCCCGCTGCTGCTCGACCTGTGGCCGCTGCCCGCCGCCTGGTCCACCGCACTGCGCGCCGCGCTGACCCAGGCGCCGCCGATGGGGGCCGCACCGACGATGGGCGCATTCTTCGATACCATCGTTCCCACCAACGTGCTGGCGGCGGCGGCCGGGGATGCGTTCCTGCCGCTCACCGTCTTCGCGCTGGTGTTCGCCTTCGCGATCACCCGGCTCGATCCGGTTCCGCGCAAGATGCTGACCGATTTCTTCCAGGCGATCGTCGATTCGATGCTCGTCATCATCGGCTGGATCCTGAAGCTCGCGCCGATCGGAATCTTCGCTTTGTCCTACGGCGTCGGCGCGCGCACCGGGGCGGCGGCGTTCGGGGCACTTGCGCATTACATCATCACCGTGTCGTCGATCGGCATCGTCGTGCTGATCGCCGCCTATCCGCTCGCGATGCTGGCGGGGCGGGTGCGGCTAGGCGCGTTCGCGCGCGCCGCGGGGCCGGCACAGGCGGTCGCGATCAGCACGCAATCCTCGCTCGCTTCGCTGCCGGCGATGCTGAAGGCCACCGAGACGCTCGGCGCGCCGCCCGCGACCGCGGGGATCGTCCTGCCGATCGCGGTCGCGATCTTCCGCGCGACGAGTCCTGCGATGAACCTGGCGGTCGCCCTCTACGTCGCGCGCTGGCTGGGCGTCCCGATCGGTCCGGGCGCGATGGCGGCGGGGGTTGCGACCGCGGCGATCACGACGATGGGATCGGTCAGCCTGCCCGGCACGATCAGCTATTTCGCCAGCGTCGCGCCGGTCGCGATCGCGATGGGGGTGCCGATCGAAGCGCTGGGGCTGCTCGTCGCGGTCGAGACGATCCCCGATCTCTTCCGCACCGTCGGGAACGTGACGATGGACATCGCCGTTACGACGATCGTGGCCCGGCTCGACCGGGCGAAGGAGAGACCCGCATGAAATACCGCACGCTCGGCCCCGATTTCGAAGTGTCCGCCCTCGGCCTCGGCTGCATGCCGATGGCCGGCGTCGGCAAGGGGATGTACGGCGAGGCCGACGATGCGGAGAGCATCGCCACGATCCACCGCGCGATCGAGCTGGGCGTGACGTTCTTCGACACCGCGGAGATCTACGGTCCGCTGAAGAACGAGGAGCTGCTCGGCCAGGCGATCCGCGGCAAGCGTGACGGCGTGGTCATCGCGACCAAATTCGGCTTCCGCTACGACGAGAAGGGGATGAGCGGGGTCGACTCCACCCCCGCCAATGTCCGCCGCGCGTGCGAGGGATCGCTCAAGCGGCTGGGGATCGAGACGATCGACCTGCTGTACCAGCACCGCGTCGATCCGAACGTGCCGATCGAGGACACGGTCGGTGCGATGGGCGAATTGGTCACCGAGGGGAAGGTCCGGCACCTGGGGCTGTCGGAGGCGGGCGTCGCGACGCTGCGCAAGGCGGCGGCGACGCACCCGATTGCGGCGCTGCAGAGCGAATATTCGCTGTGGGAGCGCGATGTCGAGGACGACATCCTGCCGACCTGCCGCGAACTGGGGATCGGTTTCGTGCCCTACAGCCCGCTTGGTCGCGGGTTCCTGACCGGTCAGATCACGAGCCGCGACGACCTGCCCGAAGGGGATTATCGCCGCAACGACCCGCGCTATTCGGACGAGAATTTCGCGAAGAACATGGAGATGGTCGCGATCGTCAAGGGGATCGCCGACGCGCACGGCGTCTCCCCCGCACAGGTCGCGCTCGCCTGGCTGCTGGCGCAAGGCGACGACGTCGTGCCGATCCCGGGATCGAAGCGGCGGCTCACGCTGGAGGACAGCATGAAGGCGGCGGACGTGACATTGTCGGCCGGCGACCTCGAAACGCTGGACCGCGCGTCCAAGGGCAAGACCGCCGGGCCGCGCTATGGCGAGCGGATGATGGCGATGACTCGGTTGTGATCCCCTCCGTCATGCCGGGCTCGTCCCGGCATCCATCGTGCCGCGCATTCTCCCGCTCGTGCTACGCGGCACGATGGACCCCGGCAAAGGCCGGAGTGACGGCGTGATCTCAAATCCAACGCCAGATTCCCGCCGGCCACCCGGCCAGCGGCATATGCGCCCAGGTCGCCGCCAGCCAAACGACCACCCCGCCCGCGATCGTATGCATTCGCAGCCGCCCGATCCGCGCCCGCCCGGCGATCATCGCGGCGAACGGCCAGTAGCTCGTCCTCGCTTCCCAGGCGCGCCAGCGTTCGGGCGTCAGCGCTTCCTTCTTGCGGTCCTGCAGCGCCGCGCCGACCAGCGACAGGACGATCATCGACAGCGCCACCACGATGTTCGCTGCCACCGGATACACCACGATGTGGCAGACTCCCCACAAGCTGAACGCCCACAGCATCGGATGCCGCGTGATCGCGAACACGCCCGTCGCTTCGGCCGGCACCGCCGCGCCGCCGTTCGGATCGGGCAGCGCGGGATTGCCGATCAGCGACCCCATCAGCAACAGGCTGGCGACCAGCATCACGACCGTCACCAGCGCCCATAGCGCGTCGCCGACCGGCCACAGCATCGGCGTCGTCGGCGCCGCGCGATACGCCATCGCCAGCCAGATGATGACGACCAGCGCCACCAGCGAATACAGCCCCAGGAACCCGCGCTCCCCGATCCCCGCGACGATCGGCCTGCGCAACGGATGCGACAGCGCGAAATGCGTCCCCACGAACGCCACCGCCGCGGCGACGACCCAGCCGACGCCCCCCACCATAGTCAGTCGACCCCGTGCATCAGCTTGCGCAGGATCGGCGAGATCAACAGCAGGATCACGCCCGCGCCGATCGTCAGCTCGCCGCCGGTCATGAAGGTGTGCAGATAGGTATTCAGCGCCAGTTGCGGGTTGGTCACCTGACCACCGACCGTCTGCACCGACGCCGCCTGCGCCGCCGCACCCGCCAGATATTCGCCGACCGAGATCGACAGGAACCACACCCCCATCATCATGCCGACGATCCGTGCGATCGACAGCTTCGTGATCATCGACAGCCCTACGGGCGAGATGCAGAGTTCCGCGATCGAGTGGAGGAAATAGGTCAGCACCAGCCACCACAGCGACACCCGGAACGCCTCGTTCGCGCTCGATCCGCTATAGGCCAGCACGACGAAGCCCAGGCCCACCAGCAGCAGCGCGATCCCGAACTTGACCTGGATCGACGGCTCCAGCCCCCGCTTCGCGAGGCTGATCCAGCACCAGCTCAGCACCGGCGCGAACGCCACGACGAAGATCGGGTTGAACTGCTGCGTCGCCGCCGCCGACATCGTGAAGCCTAAGATCGACAGCGTCGTGTTGCGGTCCGCGAACAGCGTCAGCGACGACGCCGCCTGTTCGAACAGCGTCCAGAAGGTGACGTTGAAGACGACCAGGATGATGGCTGCGACCATCATCTGGAACTCCACCTTGTCGCCGACCTTCGCCGCCCAGATCGGAATACCGATCACCGCCGCCAGGAACACGACGAACAGCACCTTCCCCAGGAACGGCGTCGCCGCGACATAGCCGGCGAGGCCGCTGCCCGCCGCCGCGACGGGCGCGGTCATGACGTTGTGGAAGACGAGCCAGAAGATCGCCACTGATGCCAGCGACAGGATGTAGATCAGCGGCGCGCGGTCGCGCCCCGTCTGCACCGGCGGTTCGCCGTAACCGTCGAGCCGCCCGCCATCGAATTGCGCGGTCGCCCAACCGACCAGCAGCACCGCGGACACGATCAGGAATCCGGCCCACCAGCCGAACAGGTTGACGAGCAACGGACAGAAGATCTGCCCCAGCACCGACCCGATATTGATCCCCGCGTAGAAGATCGTGAAGCCGGCGTCGCGTCGTCGGTCGCCCTTCGCATAGAGCGCGCCGACGATGGTGGAGATATTGGGTTGGAAGAAGCCGTTGCCGATCGCGACGAGGCTCAGCGCGAACAGCAGCAGCCCGGTGTAGAAAGGCGGCCGATCCGCACCGGCGGAAAAGGACGTCGCCGCCACCGTTCGCGACACCGATCCCGCCGGGGTCAGCAACTGCACCGATCCGTCGGGCAGGCCGTGGATCGTCAGCGTCTGGCCGTTCACCGAAATCGTCTGCGGCGCGTCGCTGGTGCCCATGACCGTCTTCGCCGGCGCCTGCGACACCGCGTAGCGGGTCCCGTCGATCGTCGCATAGGGCGCGCCCTGCGGACCGCCGAAGCACAGGAGCAGATAGCCGACCGCCATGACGAGCGCGCCGAACTTCACCGCGCGCTTCGATCCCAGATACCGGTCGGCCAGCAGACCGCCGACGACCGGCGTCAGGTACACGAGACTGAGATACCCGCCGACGATCCCGCTCGCCTCGTGATCCGCCAGCAGGAAATGCTTGGTCAGGTAGATGACCAGAACGGCACGCATGCCGTAGAAGCCGAACCGCTCCCACATCTCGATCGTGAACAGCCGGGACAGCTGGCGGGGGTGGCCCAGCCAGGTCTTCTGCGACAGCATGTCGACATGGCTGATGTCCGGCTCGGCCGGGCTGTCGGCGGTCGGCGTATCGACCATGATGGCAACTCCCTGATGTGCTCGGGTACCGTCGCTCGCGGCCCCTGGTTGGCGGCGACCCTAACGACAAAGCGCGCCCTGTAAATATCGCCGCCGCACGCCTACGTGCCGCGCCATGCTCAACGACGCCACCACCCCGCTCTCGCTGCTCGCCACCCGCCGCTCGGGCAAGCCGCGCGACCTCGGCGATCCGGGGCCTACCGATGCGCAGCTGGATGCGATGCTGGCGATCGCGGCGCGCACCCCGGATCACGGCAAGCTCGCCCCCTGGCGTTTCGTCGTCGTGCCCGCGGATATGCGGGACACGTTGGCGGACAAGCTCGTCGCGGCGTTCCGGGCGGAACGACCGGCCGCGGGAGCCGGCGAGATCGAGGGTGTCGTCCAGTTCGCGCAGCAAGCCCCCGCGCTGGTCGTCATACTGGCCTCCCCCAAGCCGGACAGCCATATCCCCTTGTGGGAGCAGGATCTCTCGGCAGGCGCGGCGTGCATGAACCTGCTCCACGCCGCGCATGCGATGGGCTTTGCGGGCGGCTGGCTCACCGGCTGGGCGGCGTTCAGCGATACGGTGCGCGACCTGTTCGGCCGCAACCCCGAACGGATCGCGGGTTTCGTCTTCCTGGGCACGCCGCTGCGCCCGCTCGACGAGCGGCCCCGGCCTGACATGGCACGGCTGGTAAGTCGCTGGCCCGGATGAGACTCGACTGTTCGCCCAATTGCTGTATTAAGACGGCATGACAGCGCTCAGCAACGAGGACAGCCCGGTCTATATCCGCCTGCGCGCGACGATCGCCGCGGGGATCCTGCGCGGCGACTATGCGGCTGGCGACCAGCTCCCCTCGGTCCGCGCCTTCGCCGCCGAACATGGCGCGAACCCGCTGACGGTGGCCAAGGCGTATCAGGGCTTCCAGGACGACGGCTATGTCGAGGTCCGCCGCGGCGTCGGCATGTTCGTCCTGCCCGGCGCGGTCGAGGCGCTGCGCGTGGCGGAGCGCGCGGCGTTCGTGGATACGCAGTGGCCGCGGATCCGGGGGTATATCGACCTGCTGGGGCTGGATGTGGCGGATCTGCTGGAGCGCGAGCGGGTTTAGGCGCGCGATCCGACCGGCCCTCTAATTTCGTCACCTCGGGCTTGACCCGGGGCCCCGCTTCTTCGGCGGACAGGAAGAAGCGGGGCCCCGGCTCAAGGCCGGGGTGACGGTATCAGCGGCAACTCGAACAACCCCAACGCCGCCACCTCCTCCGCCGTCAGCGCGATCCCGAACAGCAGCCCCAACCGCATCCGATACACCCGCGGATCGACGATCTCGCCCTCGCTAACCTCCCCGCCCGCCACCCGGCGATACGCCCGGTCGGTCAGCGATGCGAAGCCGTGCGGCAGGACGATGCTGATGATCGCATGCCGGCGGAACCGGCTGTCCGGCGCGGTCGAGGTCCAATGGTTCGCGAGCATCAGGTCCGGATCGAACACCGGTGCCAGCGTGAAGCTGTACTGCCGCCGATACCCCGCCCCCGTCTCGCGCCCGTCGGTCGTCGCGGGATTCCCGTCGCGCCACAGCATCCAGCCATGCGCCTCGTCGCGCGCCAGCCGGAAACGGGCACCATCGGGCGCGTCCGCCTCGGCGCCGTCGACCAGCGGCATCACGGGCGCATAGCTGCCGCCGAAGCCCGCATCCGCGATCCAGTCCGTCCCGTCGATCGTCACCAGCGCGAAGGTATGCGTCTGCGGCGGCACGTCGTCGCGGCCGAGCCAGACTCGCGCGAGCAACGGTCGGGCGTCGAAGCCCAGCGCCGCCAGCGCATCGAGGAACAGCCGGTTCTGTTCGAAACAATAGCCCCCGCGCCGTGCCGCCACCAGCTTGGCGAACACGCCGGCGCTGTCGATCGCGATCGGCCGGCCCAGGCGCACGTCGAGGCTCTCGAATGGGATCGCCATCCGGTGCGCCATCTGCAACCGCTGGAGCCCGAAGGAATCCAGCGTCGGCCGCGCGGGCATCGCGACGCGGGCAAGGTAAAGGTCGAGGTCGAACATAGTATCTCCGTTCCCCTGCGAACGCAGGGGCCCAGAGTTACAAGCGACGTCGCCCGTGACCCTGGACCCCCGCGTTCGCGGGGGAACCATCACGCCGCGAACAATTCCGGCTCGACAGCGTACAGCACCGCGGCGCTTGCGGTCGCCGCCGCTTCCAGCCCCATCG
>CAXTVB010000082.1:0-10941 GCA_964247555.1 uncultured Sphingomonas sp.
TTGCTCGTCTTCTTGTAATGGTGCCTGGCCCGAATGTGCTGGCGCGGATCGATCTGCTGCCCGGCATTGTTCTGGAAATAGAAATAGCCCGCGATGCCGCCGACGGAATGGTAGAGCTGGTCGTAGACCTCCGCGTAATCGGTATAGTCCGACGACTGCGTATCGCGCCGGTCGAGATAGGCCCCGGCATAGGTCAGGTCCCAATTGCCCACCTTGCCCTCGATCGTCAGCGCCGCCTGGACGAAGCGGTCGCGCCGATATTCGGGATAGAAATGCTGGACCTTCAAGTCGCCGACGCTGGGATCGTAGCCGAAGCTGCCATGATTATATTGCTGCTGGTACAGCACGGTTGGCGTGACCGTCCAATGTTCGTCCAGGTCGATCTTCAGCGCGGCACGGCCACCATAGGTCTCGACGTCGTTATAGTCCTTCTTGACGAAAGCGTCGTTGTTGACCGTGATCCCCGTCGCGGCGCCGGGGGCGGGCGTGAAGCTGCGCGTGCCGGGGACGTTGTCGATGAATCCGGCATCATGTTGGTAGAAGCCGACCACGCGCAGCGCCGCCCAGTCGGTCAGCGGCGCATTGACCATGCCCTCGACCTTGCCGCCGATGCCGCCCGAATGGACGCTGTTCGCCTCGCCGTCGATCCGGCCGTAGAAGCCCGACAGATCGGGTTTGTTGGTGATGATGCGGATCGTCCCCGCTTCGGACGATGCACCGTATAGCGTGCCCTGGGGACCGGCGAGGCTTTCGATCCGCGCGATGTCGTAGATATGGACGTCCAGCGTGCCGCCGATCGTCGTGACGGGCTGTTCATCGAGATATACGCCGACCGACGGCAACGATCCCGAATGATTGCCGTCGCCGCCACTGGCCACGCCGCGCATATAGACCGTCGTCTGGCCGGGCTGGCTGCTTTGGAACGCGACCGAAGGAAGGAGGGCGGCATATTGGTTGAACGTCGTCACGTTCAGCTGGTCGAGCCGCTTGGTGCCGATCGCCTGGATGCTGATCGGCACGTTCTGAATATTCTCGTCGCGCTTCTGCGCGGTCACGATGATGTCGTCGCCGGCGGGCGCGTCCTGGACAGCCGGTACGGATGGCTGGCCGGTCTGTTGCGCCTGCAGCGCGACCGGACAGGCCGAAGCCAGCAACGTGGCGATGATCGTCCGACGGAAAATGTCCAAGATGCCCCCCAGCAAATCTCGATTGAAACGCAATCGTGTTGCGGCGCGCAATAAACGTCAATCGAACCGTTATTTATTTGTCACTTAGCCCCAATGCCGTGACAAATCGGCAACGTCAGCGCTGGGGCGGCACGGCCGGGTAAGCGGTCAGGACATCATCAAGCGCGACCTTCAGCGGCGCTAGCCATGGGTCGAAAGGTTTCCACGCCTCGGTGCCCTCGCGGAAGATCGGGCGGCGCACCTGTTCCGAACTCGCGGTGCGCACCGCGCGTTCGGTTTCGTGGAAGGACAGGCACCCGGGCTCGAACGCCAGTCCGCAGGCTGCGAGCAACGACCGGACCTGGGCTTCGGTATCGTTCACCATGTCTTCGTAGAACACGCGGTGGACGCGGCCCGGCAACACGTCGTCGATCCGCCCCATCAGCCGGACATAGTCGCGGTAATACCGCCCCATGTCGGCAAGGTCGTAACTGAAGGCCTGTCCCCTGGCGAAATGTTGCTTGAAGTTGGAGAAACAGCAGCCAAGCGGATGGCGTCGCGCATCGATGATCCGCGCGTTCGGCAGGATGAGCTGGATCAGCGGGACGTGCGCCCAGTTGTTGGGCAGCTTGTCGATGAAGAACGGCCGATCGGTGCGGCGCTGCACCCGCGCCGCGCGAAGATAGGCCTCCCCCATCGCGCGCAGATCGTCGGACGCGATGGAGGCGATGCCGCGCGGATAATCTGCGATCTTTCGCGCGATCGCCGGTATATCGGGAAGCTCGGACGTACCCTCGACCAGCGAATGGCTCGACAGGATCTGCTCGATCAGCGTGGATCCCGCCCGCGGCATGCCGAGGATGAAGATCGGGTCGGCCGCTTGCACGCCGGAGCCGGTGCGCTCGGCAAAAAAGTCCTTCGTTGCCACCGTGATGCTCAGATCGACGAACGCGCTGGTTTCCGCCGCCCGGTAGGACTGACGCGTGCGTCGCAACGCATTCGCGTCGCGATAATGGGCGAAGGCACGGTCGGGTTTGCCGGCATCCTCGAACGCCTTGCCGAGGGCGAAATCGAGGTGGAACCGGTCTTCGGCACCGATGGTCGGGTCGGTTACCGCCGCTTGCATCGCGGCCAGGTCGGTCGCGTCGAACCGCACCGTCTTGAGGTTGGCCAAGCTCCACCAGGCCTCGCCCAGCCGCGGCGACAGCGCAAGCGCGCGGCGATAGGCGGCGACGCCGTCCTGCTGCCGCCCGACGGTCTTCAGCATATGACCATAGCTCATCCAGACCTTGGCCTGCGCCGGCGCTTCGCGAAGGACGGTTTCGTATAGCGCGATCGCGTCCTCGAACCCCCCGATCCGGCCGAGCGCGGCCGCCTTCAAATTGGCATGGCCCAGATGCTCGGGATCGTCGTCCAGCAGCTGATCGAGCTCGGCGATCGCTTCGACCGGCCGGTTCGTCCGGTACAGTACGATCGCCAGATTGGCGCGTGCCGCGCCGAATGCCGGTGCCAGTTCGAGCGCGCGACGTAGCAGCGTTTCGGCGTCACGATAGCGTCCGATCCGTCCGGCGAGTTCGGCCAGCATCCGGATGGCGCGCGCGTCGAACGGGTCCGCCTTCAGATGTCGTTTGAGCAGCGGTTCGGCGATCTCCAGACGATTGTCGGACAGCGCCAGCGCGGCGTCGATCAAATCTGGTGGCAGCGTGGCGGATGGGCGCGACATGCGATCTCGTAACAGCGTTGGCGACCGTACGCGACGTTACGTTTGTGAAGACGCTTCCAGCGGCGTGGCATCGACAAGCGCGTTACGCGCTCACGGCACGCCGACGGGTTCCGGCGACTCGGCAGGGTAGATTCGCAGCGCCGCCGCACTGAGTGCCGAAGCGACAGTCTCGGCCGCGCCGGCTGGCGCGCTTGCCGAGCGGATGGTCACCGCGGCCCCGTGCCACAAGGCCCTGGTCTCGCCCCGCCTGCGAATGCTGATGGACATTTCGGTGCGTTCGAGCGGCACGAGTCTGGACTGCCCGGTGGCGAAGGGAACGTTGACGCCGGTACCCATCATCGACGCACGACTGGCGTGGATCCTTTCCTGCCCGGTGCCGACATCCGTTCGGCTGACGACCACGTCGGCGACATAGGCCGCATGGTTGGGGTCGTCGAGGAAGGTGAAGCCCTTCGCGCCAAGTGCTGCCGACGCGGCGTTTGCGGACATCTGGGTCGACGTTTCGTCGCCTTCACGCGCGTTCGCGGCGGCGACGAAAACCGTCCCGCCATGTGCTGGGGGACCAGCCGGGACCAGTGGGGTCAGCGTCAGAGCCACGCCGGTCAGGACGCCCAGGATATCGCTTACGCTCATCGCCATCTCCTACGCCGCAAGCTCGGCGTTCTCGGCTAGACGCTCGGGGAAGCGATATGTTCGATGGGGGCGTCTTGCCCGCGGCACGATCTATTTGGGCAGCCGGGAGATCGATATGCTGCTTCCGCCCTCGTCGGCCTTGGTCGCGTTGACGCTGATCATGTCGGTCGGGGTTTCGACCAGTCGAACGAACGTATCGCCGGTGTTCACCGACTGCATCGATTTGACGCCCGCACGCGTCAATTGCTGGTCGTAGAAGGCGCCGACTTTCGCGACGTCGTCGGTGGTCTGGAGCATCACGTTTTCGAATGCCCCGCTCTTGCCGTCCTTGTCGTGCTGCTGGGATAGCAATATCGTACTGCCTGGGTAGGCCGGGGTCCAAGACGGAAGGTCGGTCGGCATCTTCGCGGTCGAGCCGAGTTCGGCCTTGATATTCCCGCTCGCCGTGTCGTTGATCGTGATCGTCTGACCGCCATCTGCATGATAGTCCACCTTCGATCCCGCTTTCCCGCATGCCGCCAGGGCAAGTGCGACGAGGACGACCGGTACCGCTTTCATATGCTCTCTCCTCCATGGGCCGTGCCGACATATTTGGCTTCAAAGCGTATCAGGCTGGCGCCACCGTTCAGCCCGTCCGATCGTCGGCGCGCATGAAGGCACCGATATGGTCGTTGAGGAATTTGGCATCCGCCGGGTTGCTGGCCGCACCGGCGGTATGGCCCCAGAGCGACGGGATCGGCAGCAGCGTGACGTGCGGCATGAACCCCGCTTCGTAGCGCGCGTCGTCGACGGGGAAGTACAGATCGGTCGCGGAGGGCATGTAGAGCACGGGCACCGTGATCGAGGCCAGCGCACGCGTCACGTCGCCGCCCATTCCCGGCGTGGTGCCGATGTCATGACCCTCCCAGGTCCGCATCTGCAGGATCAGGTCGTTGGCGTCGCCGCCGGGCACGAAATCCTTGTACAGTCCCTCGAACACCTGGTGGAACGTGGTGCCGGGGGGCGAGCCGGCGCGCCACAACTCCTCGCGCCACCAGCCCTGCGAGAACAGCCAGCCGGCCCAGATCGCGCCGAAGGTCTGCAGGCCGGCCCTGGGCGGCGTCTTGTAGTCGCCGCCGGCAAAGGCCGGATCGTTCTGGATCGCCATGATCTGGCTTTCGAGCCGCACGATGCCGTGCGGCCAGGCCTTCGCGGTCGCCGAGGTGACGACGATCCGGTCGGCAAAGCCCGGATGGCTCACCGCCCATTGGAACGCCTGCTCCCCGCCCATCGAGAAGCCGACGATCGCGCGGAGGTGGCGCACGCCAAGCGCCTCGCCGAGCAGCCGATGCACCGCATCGACATTGTCGCGGATGCTGGTCACCGGGAAGCGCGGGCCATCGAACGGCGCGGGCGTGTTGCTGGGCGACGACGACTTGCCATTGCCGAACAGTTCGGTCGCGATCAGGAAATATTTGCGGGGATCCAGCGCCTTGTCCGGGCCGATGAGCCATTCATAGCCGTGCGAATCCGCCATATAGTGCGACGGCAGCAGCACGGCGTTGTCGTGCGCGGCGTTGAGCGTGCCGTAGGTCGCGTACATCACCCTGGCCTCGGGCAGGACGGTGCCATTCTCCAGCTTGAACTGCTTGATGACGAAGGCGCGGCGATCGCCGTCGGCGGCGAGCGCGGGCGTCGCGAGCGAGAAGAGCATTGCCAGCGCCGCCAAGATGAACCGAACCATGCACTTGCCCCCCCGCGGCGACCGCGCCGACGCCGCGATCATTCCGCAAGCGCGCGGTCATCGCAAGTCCCTCTCTCGACACGGGAAAGCCCGGTGATAAGTCGGGGCTTGGGCAAGGGCGGCGTATCAGCCTTACGGATCACTGCGTCCGTTGAAGCAGATCGGCGAGATCCTGTTTCCAGAACCGCGCGGCGCTATGGGTGCCGTGGCCGCGCGTCTCGGCGCTTTCGGGGATCAGCCTGAACCGTGCGTCTTTCATGCGGGCGACCGCGCGCATGGGCAGATCGAGATTGCGCGGATTGATGAAGTCGTCGGCCGAGTTGACCCACGTCGTAGGCGTGACGATCGCCTCAAGCCGCGCCCACGGCGCATAGGTGCGCGACGCGTCGATCTGGTAGATTAGGTCGTTGGCATCGGTCCCCGCGATCGACGCCGCGACCCGCTCGCGCGCGAAGGCCTCCGCCGCCTCGCGTTTCGGGTACTGAGCCTGGAAGTAGAGCGGTGCCGCGCCCGCCACGAACAACAGGCTCGCCGCGGTGCGAAGCCCCTGGGTGGGCGGGGAACGATATTCGCCGCCCGCCCAGGCGGGATCGGCCTCGATCCCGTCGATCGTCAATTGCCGCCACATGCGGTTGAGCCCGGCGATCTCGACCGGCTCGCATGCGAGCGGCATCAGCGCGCGGACGAAGTCGGGATGCGTCTCGCCCCAGACGAGGCTGTGCATGCAGCCCATCGACGTGCCCATGACGAGCCGCATGCGGCGGATGCCGAGACCCTCGTGCAGCAACCGATATTGCGCCTCGACCATGTCGTCATAGTCGTAATGCGGGAACCGCATGTGCAGCCCGTCGGACGGTTTGGACGATTTTCCATGGCCGATGCCGTCGGGAAGGATGATCCAGTAGCGCGTGATGTCGAGCGGCTGACCGGGGCCGTAGAGTTCGTCGGCGAATTGCGGGCCGAGGAACTGACGGCCGGTGCCGCCGGTGCCGTGGAGCACCATGACCGCGTTGTCGATTTCACCCTGCGCATTGCGGTGCGGCTTGCCGAGCGTCGTGTAGTTGATCCGCAACGCCGGCATCGTCTCGCCGGAGCGGAAATGGAAATCGTGGATGGTGAACTGTGCATCCCGTGCCGGCCAAGTCGCCGCCGGCCGCGCCGGTGCCGTCGCCGCGGTCGAGGGTGGCGTCGGGGCGGCCGTGGCCTGGGCGAGCAGCATGAGCAGGGATGACAGCATCGCCATATCGTCGCGCGCGATCGACGATAGCGCAAGCGGCGTCGTTCCCGGTTGCATAACGCGCGTCGTGCCGGCCACCGGCCGCGAGGCGAAAGCGTTGGCGGGCTGATCCCCGTCGAGCCTCCGCAACGCAGGCCGGTTCGTCACACGCTGACGACGCCGGTATCGATCAGACTGCGGGCCGTATCGATGATCGTTCCCTCCGCGGGCCGGGGCGTCCATCCAAGCACCTCTTGTGCGTGCGTCGAGGGCGTCGCGCGCGTTCGGCCGATCTCTCCCGTCACCTGACGCACCATGGGGTCGACGAGCGCGACGATCCGCAGCAACCAGCCGGGGAGGCGACGCGTCGGTACGCGGCGTGCCTCCTGTCCCAACGCGTCGCGCAGGATACGGGCGACGTCCGCCATTTGCACGAACGGGCCCGACGCGATGAACCGTTCTCCGGCGATACCGGGCGCGGTCAAGGCGCGGACGTGCAGATCGGCCACGTCGCGAACGTCTACGAGGCCGAAGCCGATCGGGGGTAGCCCGGGTACGGTTCCCGCGAGAAGCCGTCTGACGACCTCGACCGATGCCGAGAAGTCGGGCGCCAGCACGGGCCCGAGGACCAGCGAAGGATTGATCGTGACGAGTTCCAACCCGTTACCCTCCGCCGCGATCCAGTCGCGCGCGGCGCGTTCGGCCACCGTCTTGGAGCGTGGGTACGCCTGGACGGCCGCATCGTTCAGGTTCGTCCAGTCGGCCTCGCTGAACGCGGTGCGACCAGGCGGGTGGCCATAGGCGATGGCAGCGACCGACGAGGTCATCACCACCCGCGTCGCACCCGCATCGCGCGCGAAACGGAGCGCGCGAAGGGCACCGTCGCGCGCCGGCACTACCAGATCGTCGGCGCGCTTTACGGCGTTGCTTGGCAGGGGGGAGGCGACGTGCGCGACGTGACTGCATCCCGCGACCGCCGCCGACCAACCGGCATCGCTGGTCAAGTCCGCCGCGAAGAACGACAGGCGATCATCGTCGACGTGCAGCCAGTTGCGCACTTCCGCCTCACGCTTGAGATCGCGGACCGTCGTGTGAACCTCCCAGCCGGCCGCGACCAGCTGGCGAATGAGGAAGCCGGCGATGTAGCCGCTCCCGCCCGTGACCAGCACCCGTTTCGCCATCGTGAATTCCCATCCATCGTTGCGCCGAAGCCTCTGAATGACCGGCCGAGGTCAAACCGGACTCGTACGTTGATTACCGCTGTTTCTTGGTCAGGGTAGCGGTGAAGTCGGGATCCTTGTTCGCCACCCAGTCTACGAATTTGCGTATTGCCGGGTCGGCGAGCAGGCCGTCCACCTCCATCCCGTATCGCTGCAACTCGGAATTGGTGAAATTGGCGATCAGCGTCTGCTGGCAGATGGGGTGCATCGGCACGACATCGCGACCGCCGCGGCTCTTGGGAACGGGATGGTGCCACACGATGGTCTTGCCGGTGGGGCGGCCACACAGCCAGCATGGTGGAACGATCACGGGAGCCTCCTCCTCGCGATGCGGGTCTTCGTAAGGGCCGTGTTTGGAATGCTTACGGGCCATGCGAATTCCTCAAGGAAGCGCCATGCCCATCGCCGCCGACGAACGCGATGCACGGCTTTCCTTTTGATGCGGGTGCGCCGGTCCGCCCTGTTTGTCGAGGGGCCGCGGGAACCGTCGATGGCCTGCGCCGGCCGGCAACAATCAGCGTTCGTGCCTCTCTAACAGCAGCCGCAGTCGCTCGGCATCCGCCGGCGAGGCGGGGTTGTAGATGATCATTCCGAGTTCGGGTCGTCCTTCGACGGCGAACGAGGAGAACTCCATCGCGAGCAGCCCCGCGACGGGATGATGGATGCGCTTCACCCCCTCGCCGTGCGCGACCACGTCATTATCCTGCCACAGCGCCTCGAACTCGGGGCTGAGGCGGGACAACTCGGCCACCAACGTGGTGACCGCCGCGCTGTTGTTGGCGCCCGCGCGCGCGACGTCCGCGCGAAAGGCACCGACGACGAAGCGCGCGATGCTGTCCCAATCCGCGTTTCGTGCGCGGACCTGGTCGCTGCCGAACATCAGCCGGAGGATGTTGCGGCCCTCGCGCGGCAGCTTGGCATAATCCGTCAGCAGCAGCGCCGCCGCCCGGTTCCAGCCGACGACGTCCCACATCGCGGTCTTGATGATCGCCGGGCTCAACACCATCCCGTCGAGGACGCGCTGCAACCGCGGGGAGATGCCGTCGACCGGCTGGTAGCGTGCCTCGGGCAGGCGGCCGAGGCCCAGCATATAGACGTGCTCGCGCTCCGGCTCGGTCAGCATCAGTCCCTTGGCGATGCGGTCGAGCACGTCGGCCGACGGCGCACCGCCGCGGCCCTGCTCCAGCCAGGTGTACCAGGTCGGGCTGATGTTCGCGCGGGCCGCCACCTCCTCGCGGCGCAGTCCGGGGGTCCGCCGCCGACCGCCGCCGAATCCGAATGCCACGGGATCGAGGCGCGTGCGGCGATCGCGCAGATAGGTGCCGAGCGGGTTCGGCGCTTCGCTGGCCATGATGGATCCTGTTACATCTTATACCACGATAAGGTCACTACTTTAACACGTTCGGTCAGGTCGCGATATGCAGCTCAGACAAAAGGAGCTTCCCATGCGCGTATTCCTGACCGGAGCGACCGGCTTTATCGGTTCGCACGTCATTCCCGAACTGCTCGCGTCCGGCCATCAGGTGCTCGGCTTGACCCGCTCCGACGCGGGCGCACGGCTGCTCGAGGCGGCCGGCGTCGAGGTCCATCGCGGCGACCTGGAACGGCCCGAGACGCTTGCCAGCGGTGCAGCGGCGGCCGACGCGGTGATCCACTGCGCATTCGACCATGATTTCCGGACCTTCTTCGAGAATACCAAGAAGGACGAACGCAACATCGCCGCGATGGGCGAGGCGCTGGAGGGAACGCAGAAGCCGATCCTGATCACCTCGGGGGTCGGCATCGGCACGCCGCTGAACGGCGGTCCCGCGACCGAGGACGTGCTGAACCCGCGCCACGCCAATCCGCGGATCGCGACCGAGCTCGCCGGTGCGGCGCTGATCGCCCGGCGCATCGACGTGCGCACCATCCGGCTGCCGCAGGTGCACGACACCACCAAGGCCGGGCTGATCACGCCGCTCGTCGCCGAGGCGCGTCGGGCGGGAGCGGTGGCGTATCTCGGTGAGGGGCGGACACGCTGGGCCGCGGCGCACGTCGGCGACGTGGCGAAGCTTTACGTGCTGGCATTGGAGAAGGGCCAACCCGGTGCTCGGTACAACGCGTCGGTCGAGGAGGGCGTGACCGCACGCGCCATCGCCGAGGCGATCGGGAAGGGGACCGGGCTGCCGGTCCGCGCGATCGCGCGCGACGAGGTCGAGCGGTATTTCGGCTGGATGGCGCCCTTCGCAGCACTCGACATGGTCGCGTCCAACGCCTGGACGCGTGCACGGCTGGGTTGGGAGCCGACGGGCCCCGATCTGCTCACCGACCTCGCCGCGATGGACTATTCCGTGCTCGCGGAAGCTTGACGGACCGTGGCTCACGGGTTCGCCGGGTCGCGCCCTAGGAGGCGGCCGCCCGCTTGCGAGGATTGGACCTTTTGCCCTTCGCCTTCGGCGCGCTTTTGCGCGGCGGGGTCGGGGTTTTGCGCTGCGCGAACCAAAGGGCCATGACGGTCGCTCCGAGGCCGAGCGTTATCACGACGCCCAAACCGATTAGACCGGTCTTGTCGACCTGCGCGCTGCCGCGGTTTTCCTGTGCCGTCGGTCGTGGTGGCTCGGCATGGACATGGGGCGGCTCCTGCAACGGGTACGGCGATGTGTTGCCTGCGGGGATTGGCGGGGAATGGGTCATGCCGAAGCCTCTCGAACGAAAAACAGGCTGTCCTAACGTATCCGGGGCCGCACAAGTTCACCCGGTGAACGCGTGACGATATCGCCGGTGGCGCGGGGTCAGTCTGAAAGGACCTGCGCCGCGACTTCGGATAGGCTGCCGACGACGAGGAGCGAGTCACCGCCGACAAGTCCGACCTTCGTCTGACCGTTCTCGTCCGCGCGAAGATACGCGATATTGGCCGCCACCACGAGATAGTCGCCACCGCGCGACCTCAGTTCGACGAATTTCATGATGCGTATCTCCTCATGATCGCAGCATAGACGTGGGGGCGGTCTATCCGGTTAACGCGCATGTCCGAGTCCGGGTCGGCGTCGCAGGCGATTAAATAAAGTGAATTTGTATTTCCCGAACATCGTGTAAGCTGCCCGCAAGTGACGGAAATGTCGCACGGTACGGGAGAGGGTCATGTGGAATATCGGCGCAGCAGCTTTGGTCGCGACATTCATGTCGGTACCCGTCCCGGCCGAAAGCCAAACTAGCAATTCCGCTGGCCATAACCCCTATACCCCGGTTCTTCCCCCGGGGGGAACGACGATCGCCTTGAA
>CAXTVB010000083.1:0-5574 GCA_964247555.1 uncultured Sphingomonas sp.
CGCGCCGTCGTTCCTCGCGGATACGCTCGTTGATCAGCACGTTGGCGTCGACCGCGGTACCGATCGTCAGCACGAACCCGGCGATGCCCGGGAGCGTCAGCGTGCCCTTGATGAGCGCCAGCACCCCCACGATGACGAACACGTTGATGACGACCGCGATGTTCGCATAAAGGCCGAAGCGGCCATAGGTCACGAACATGAACGCGACGACCAGCGCCACCGCGACGGCCGACGCCAGGATGCCCGCATGAATCGAATCGGCACCGAGTTCGGCGCGGACGGTCGATTCCTCGATGACCTTCAGACCGATCGCCAGCTTCCCCGAGCGGAGCGCGATCGCCATCTCGTTCGCGCTTTCGACGGTATAGCTACCCGTGATGACCGCGCTGCCGCCCAGGATCGCCGTTTCGATGGTGGGCGCGGAGATCACCTTGTTGTCGATGATGATGGCGAAGGGCTTGCCGACATTCTCCTGCGTCACCCGCGCGAAGCGGCTCCCGCCCTGGCTGTTGAACGTGATGTTGATGTTGGGTGCGTTGGACTGTTGATCGAAGCTTTGCCGCGCATCGGATAGCTGATCGCCGGTGATGATGGCGGCGCGCTTCACCGCGATGAAGCCACCCTGCTGCAGCGGCAGGATCTGGCTGCCGAGCGGCGCGATGCCCTTCGCCACGTCGGCAGGGTTCGCGGTCTGGTCGACCAGCTTGAATTCCAGCTTCGCGGTCTTGCCGAGCAGTTCCTTCAGCGCCTGCGGGTTCTTCAGACCCGGCACCTGCACGACGATGCGGTCATCGCCCTGCTGGACGATCGTCGGTTCGCGCGTTCCGAGTTCGTCGATACGGCGACGGACGACCTCGGTCGCGTCCTGCATCGCGGTCTGGATCGCCTGGGTCAGTCCGGCCTGGGTCGGTTTCAGCACGAAGCGGCTGGTATCGACGACGCTGATATCCCATTGCCGCTGCCCGGTCATGCCCGCACCGCCGCCGGTGATGGTCAGCAGCCGCTCGCGCGCGGCATCGACCTGGCCCGGATCGCGCAGCATGAAGCTCAGCTGCCCGTTACGCGTCGAAATATCGCCGATCTGGATCGACGGCGTGCCGCGGCGCATCTCGGTCGCGACCTGGTCGCGCATCGTCTCGATCCGCGTGTTCGCCAGATCGGCGGTATCCGCCTCCAGCAGCAGGTAGCTACCGCCCGCGAGGTCAAGGCCCAGATTGATCCGCGGATGCACCGGCCAGCGATTGGTCACGCTCTCGGGCAGGAAGCTCGGGATCGCGAGCGCGCACAAAACGGCCAGCAGGCCGATGATCGACGCGATCTTCCAGCGGGGGAAATCGAGCATCGTCTCAGTCGTTCGCGGGCTTGGCCGACGCGGGGGTCAGCACCTCGGCCAGCGTCGCCTTGACGACGCGGATGCGGACGTTGGGCGCGATCTCGACCTCGACATGCGCATCCTCGACCCGTGTCACCTTGCCGACGATGCCGCCCGCGGTCACGACGCTGTCGTTCTTCTTCACCGCCGCCACCGCGGTCTGGAGCATGCGAACGCGCCGCTGCTGCGGGCGGATCATCAAGAAGTAGAACACCCCGAACACGAGGACGAGCGGCAGGAAACTGATGACCGAGGCAAGGCCACCACCCGGCGCGGCGCCGGCTGCCTGGGCATAGGCTGGGGAAATGAGCATGGGATCCCGACATGTTGGTGCGACGGGCGGCCTACGCCCGCGAAGATGCGCCGCCCGCTATCACCGGACGCGTGCGCGTGCAACCGACCCGGCCGGGATGGAATGGGGGCGGCGGCGCCCATCCGATATGGTCGAACCTCGTTGAGGGTAGGCGGCCAGCCGTGTCCGTCATCCCGCGCTCGTCCCGGGTTCCAGAGCCAAGCGGTGGAGCGCCCGTGACCCCGTATCCCGGGACAAGCCCCGGATGACGGCGCGGGAACCGAATATCTTGCATCCCTCCGCCACGGCGCGTAGGGCGCGCGGCTCGGGTCGCCGGTCGTCAGGACGGGAGGCCCTCGGTCGGGGCGTAGCGCAGCCTGGTAGCGCATCACACTGGGGGTGTGGGGGTCGCAGGTTCGAATCCTGTCGCCCCGACCATTTCATTTCGATCCTGCGGCGCGGGGGCGGCCACTTGCTTCAGGGCAAGGATTGCGGCGTCGGCATGATGTTACAGATTTGCGTCGCGCGGAAGCTGGGCTAGCAGCCGCCGCAAGGAGCCCATATGACCGATCGCCCCCAGACCCCTCTACTCGACCGCATCTCGGTCCCGTCCGATCTTCGCGGTCTTCCTCAGGGCGACCTTCGCCAGCTGGCGGACGAGTTGCGGGCGGAGACGATATCGGCGGTTGGCACGACCGGCGGGCATTTGGGGTCGGGTCTCGGCGTGGTCGAGCTGACGACCGCGATCCATTACGTGTTCGACACGCCCCGGGACCGGCTGGTGTGGGACGTCGGCCATCAATGCTATCCGCACAAGATCCTGACCGGCCGGCGCGACCGGATCCGCACGCTGCGCCAGGGCGGGGGGCTGTCGGGCTTCACCAAGCGCTCCGAGAGCGAGTACGACCCGTTCGGGGCGGCGCACAGCTCGACCTCGATCTCGGCGGCTTTGGGCTTTGCGGTGGCGAACAAGCTGGCGGACCGGCCGGGGAAAGCGATCGCGGTCATCGGCGACGGCGCGATGTCGGCGGGGATGGCCTATGAGGCGATGAACAACGCCCAGGCGGCGGGCAACCGGCTGGTGGTGATCCTGAACGACAACGACATGTCGATCGCGCCGCCGGTGGGGGGCTTGAGCGCCTATCTCAGCCGGATGGTGTCGAGCCGCGAGTTCCTGGGACTGCGCGAGCTCTTGAAGAAGATCGCGCGGTCGCTGCCCAAGCCACTGCACGATGCCGCGAAGAAGACCGATACGTACGCCCGCGGGATGACGATGGGCGGTACGCTGTTCGAGGAGCTGGGCTTTTATTATGTCGGACCCGTAGACGGGCATAATCTCGACCATCTGATCCCGGTGCTGGAAAATGTCCGCGACGCGGCCGAGGGTCCGATCCTGGTCCATGTCGTGACCAAGAAGGGCAAGGGCTATGCCCCGGCGGAAGCCGCGGCGGACAAATATCACGGCGTGCAGAAGTTCGACGTGGTGACCGGCGCGCAGGCCAAGGCGCCGCCGGGCCCGCCGCAATACCAGAACGTGTTCGGCGCGCAGCTCGTGAAGGAGGCGGCGAACGATCCGACGATCTGCGCGATCACCGCGGCGATGCCGTCGGGGACGGGGCTCGACGCGTTCGCCAAGGCCTATCCCGACCGCTTCTTCGACGTCGGCATCGCCGAGCAGCACGGGGTGACCTTCGCCGCGGGTCTGGCGGCGCAGGGGATGCGGCCGTTCTGCGCGATCTACTCGACGTTCCTGCAGCGCGCCTACGACCAGGTGGTGCACGACGTCGCGATCCAGAACCTGCCCGTCCGGTTCGCGATCGACCGCGCCGGGCTGGTGGGCGCGGACGGCGCGACGCATGCCGGGTCGTTCGACGTCACCTATCTGGCGACGCTGCCGAACTTCGTGGTGATGGCGGCCGCCGACGAGGCGGAACTGGTGCACATGACGCACACCGCCGCTTGCCACGATACGGGCCCGATCGCGGTGCGCTATCCGCGTGGCAATGGCACCGGGGTGGCGCTGCCCGAGACGCCCGAGCGGCTGGAGATCGGCAAGGGCCGCATGGTGCGCGAGGGCAAGACGGTCGCGATCCTGAGCCTGGGCACACGGCTGGCGGAGGCGCTGAAGGCGGCGGACCAGCTGGAGGCGCGCGGGCTGTCGACCAGCGTGGCGGACCTGCGGTTCGCCAAGCCCTTGGACGAGGCGCTGATCCGCCGGCTTTTGACCAGCCACGAGGTCGCGGTGACGATCGAGGAGGGCTCGGTCGGCGGGTTCGGGGCGCATGTGCTGACGCTCGCCAGCGACGAGGGGCTGACCGACGCCGGCCTCGCGATCCGCACGCTGCGGCTGCCCGACCTGTTCCAGGACCAGAACGCGCCGGACAAGCAGTACGCCGAAGCCGGGCTCGACGCCGATGCCATCGTCGATACCGTCCTCAAGGCGCTCCACCACAATGCCACCGCGGCGGGGGTACGGGCTTGAGGCGTGCGCTGCTGGCTGCGGCGATGCTCCTGACGGCGGCGACGCCCGTCGGAACCTCGGTCACGGTGCAGGTCGACAATGTCCGCAACGCGCACGGCAACGTGCATGTCGACCTTTGCCCCAAGGCGCAGTTCCTGACCGAGGATTGCCCCTATCACGCCACCGTCCGCGCCGTGACGGGAACGACGACGCTCGTCGTCCCGGGCGTCCTTCCCGGCCGCTACGCCGCGCAGGCGACGCATGACGAGAATGGCAACGGCAAGGTCGACCGCGCGATCTTCGGCATCCCGAAGGAAGGCGTCGGTTTCTCGAACACGCGGATAGGGTTCAGCGCGCCCAAGTTCGACGATGCGGTCTTTACCGTCGGCACCGCGTCCGCGACCATCCGCCTGTCGCTTCGCTATTTCCTGGGGGCGTCGGGCCCGGCGAAGCGCTGATCGCGATGCGCCGGCCGATCCCCCGCCTCGTTGCGCTGGCGATCCGCCGGCCCTGGGTGACGCTGGCGATCGCGGTGTTGCTGACGATATTGGCGCTGGCCGTCGCGGTCGACCGATTCGCGATGACGACCGACACCGCCGCGCTGATCTCCCCCGAGGTCGACTGGCGCAAGCAGGAGCGCGCGGTCGAGGCGGCGTTCCCGCAACTGAGCGACGTCATGGTCGTGGTCGTCGACGGCCGCACCCCCGAACTCGCCGAGGGTGCGGCGGCGGCGCTTGCCAGGAAGCTCGGCGCGGACAAGGCGCATTTCCGGCGCGTCAGTCGGCCCGATGGCGGCGATTTCTTCGGGCGTGAGGGGTTGCTCTTCGGATCGCGCGCCGAGGTGCAGCACGCGACGGCGGCGTTGGTCGATGCGCAGCCGCTGCTCGGCCCGCTCGCCGCCGATCCCAGCGCGCGCGGCGTCGCGTCGGCGTTGTCGACGATCCTCGACGGGGTCGCCAACGGATCGACGACGCTGACCCGTATCGATGCGCCGATGCGGGCGCTGACACGTGCAGCGGACGAGACGCTGGCTGGCAAGCCCGCCTATTTCTCCTGGCAGCGCCTGTTCGGGGGCGGCGCGACCGCCGCACCGACCCGGCGCTTGCTGTTGCTGCAACCGGTGCTCGATCACGGCGCGTTGATGCCGGGCGAAGCGGCGAGCGACGCGTTGCGCGCCGCCGCGACGGCGGGCGGGTTCGACTCGCCGCATGGTGTTCGCGTCCAGCTGACCGGCGAGGTGCCGCTGGCGGACGAGGAATTCGCCACGTTGCAGGACAATATCGGCGCGGTCGGCGCGGTTATGGCGTTCGCGATGCTGGCGACCCTGTGGTTCGCGACGCGGTCGGTGCGGCTGGTAGTCGCGATCCTGGCGACGATCGTCGCGGGGCTCGTCGTCACGAGCGCCGTGGGGCTGCTGGCGGTCGGGCGGTTCAACCTGATCTCGGTCGC
>CAXTVB010000083.1:5584-10894 GCA_964247555.1 uncultured Sphingomonas sp.
GGCTGGGGGTCGATTTCGGCATCCAGATCTGCGTGCGTTTCAATGCCGAGCGGAGCGGGGGGCTGGCGCCGCCAGCCGCGATGGCGGCAGCGGCCGAGGCGCTCGGTGCCCCCTTATTGCTGGCGGCCAGCGCGATCTTCCTAGGGTTCGGGGCATTCCTGCCGACGGCCTATGTCGGCATCGCGGAACTGGGGGTGATCGCCGGGCTTGGCATGATCGTCGCGCTGGCCTTCAGTGTCACCTTGCTGCCCGCGATCGTGATGCTGATGCCGCCGGGCAGCCCGACGCGCGACGTCGGGTTCGCGGGCATGGTGCCCGCCGACCGCTGGCTGGCGCGCAACCGGCGGCGGGTGTTGTGGGCGTTCGTCGCGGCGATGCTAGTCAGCATCGCGCTGCTGCCCTTCGTGCGGTTCGACTTCAACCCGCTCGACCTGCGCGATCCGAACGCGCCGTCGATGCGCGCGCTCGCCGACCTGACGCGCGATCCCGACCGGTCGCCGAACACCATCGACGTGCTGGCGCCGAACCCGGCCGCGGCGGATGCGCTGGCGAAGCGGATCGGCGCGCTGTCCGAGGTGCGTCAGGTGGCGACGGTCGACAGCTTCGTACCCGCGGACCAGCCTGTGAAGCTGGCGGCGATCCAGGATGCGTCGACCTTGCTCGACCTGACGCTCAACCCCTTCGACGTGGCGCCCGCGCCCGACGATGCCGCGCTGACGACGGCGTTCGCGCAAGGTGCCGCAAAGCTGCGGCAGGTCGCGGCCGGGCGGGGGGATGGCGGCGACGCCTTGCGGCTGGCGATGGCGTTCGACCGGTTGTCGCGTGGCACGCCTGTCCAACGCGCCGCGTTCGACCGAGCGGTGTCGCAGCCGCTGGCCGTGATGCTCGACCAGACCCGCCTTGCGTTGCAGGCCGCGCCGGTGACCCGTGCGACGCTGCCCGCCGATCTCGTCCGCGACTGGGTCGTGCCGGACGGACAGGCGCGGCTGTCGGTCTTCCCCAGCGGGAACGCCAACGACAATGCGGTGCTGGAGCGGTTCCGCAAGGCGGTGGCGAAGGTCACGCCCGCGATCTCCGGCCTGCCCGTGGCGACACAGGCGGCGGCGGGGACGGTGGCGTTCGCGTTCGTCGAGGCGGGGGTGATCGCATTCGCGCTGGTCAGCCTGTTGCTGTTCGCGGTCCTGCGCGATGCGCGCGAGGTCGCGTTCACGCTGGCACCGGTGATCCTGTCGATCTTCCTGACGCTCGGCACCTGCGTGCTGATCGGGCAGCCGATCAACTTCGCCAATATCATCGCCTTCCCGTTGTTGTTCGGGGTCGGTGTGGCGTTCCACATCTATTTCGTCATGGCGTGGCGGGCGGGGGCGACGGCGTTGCTCGAATCGCCACTGGCGCGCGCGATCCTGTTCTCCGCGCTGGCGACCGGTACCGCGTTCGGTAGTCTGTGGCTGTCCCACCATCCCGGCACCGCGAGCATGGGGAAAATCCTGATGCTGTCGCTGGCGTGGACGCTGGTCTGCGCGCTGGTGTTCGAACCAGCGCTGCTTGGGCCACCGCGGGCGAGGAAGGTCTGACAGTCTGTCCCAAATCCTCCGTCACCCCGGGCTTGACCCGGGGCCCCGCTTCTTCCTGTCCGCCGAAGAAGCGGGGCCCCGGCTCAAGGCCGGGGTGACGGGTTTGGGGGTTCTGTCGGACTTTTAGCTGCTCCGGCAGCCGGGTCCTTCAGCGGATCGTCGAGCCCAGGCGACGTCGTCGGCGGCGCAGTCGGCGGCTCCGGCTGAACCGCCGTCGGCGCCGGGGCGGCAGGATCGGCCATCGGGTCCGCCAGTTCCGGCGTCTTGCCGTCGCCGGGTGCTGCACTTGCAGGATCGGTCAGCGGATCGCCGAGGTCGGTCGGCGTGCCCGTTGCACGTTTGCCGCCGTGCAGGTGGCGGATCTCCCCCGCGCGGTCCTGCAGATAGACCGATCGCAGCGTGGCATAGGGGTCGACCGCGCCCGCCATCAGCGCCTGCAGGTCACCATCCGCCTCGACGCGCTGGTCGAGCCCGGGAATGATCGCGTGCGGGAGCTGGTAATAGAGACCATCGAACGGCTCGCCGACCGTCGGCGCCAGGATCGCACCGTCCGCGCCGTTGCCGAACAGGTCGCGCAGCGTCGTCGGTCCGACGAACGGAAGGAATATGTAGGGGCCCGGCTTCACCCCGTAGAAACCGAGCGTGTCGGCCAGCCCGTTGGGGCGGTGCGGCAGGCGGATCGCCTTCCCCTTGGCCAGATCGATCGTGCCCGCCAACCCAAGCGTCGAATTGATCGTGAAGCGCGCGACGGTCTCGATCGCCTTGCCCGGTTTCAGCTGCAGCATGTAATTCAGGAAGACGATCGGCTCGCCCAGATTGCTGAAGAAATGGCGCAGGGCGGTCCGCACTGGGCTGGGCACCGCATGCTTGTAGCCGAGCGCGACCGGGCGAAACACGACCCGGTCGAATGTCTGCTGGCGCGCGAACATCTTGCGATTGAAATGCTCGAACGGATCGCCCGGGGCATGACGAACATGGGTGGTTTCGGTCGGCGCGGGGGCCGGGGCTGGGGCGACCGTGGCGGTCTGCCCCGCCACACCCAGGAACAACAACGCAGGAACGACCGCGGTCAGGCTCACCCGCCGACCTTCGCCGCCTGTGCCGTGATGTTGGCGATCAGCGCCTTCGCACCGCCCGTCGCGAGGACGCGGCTGAAATCGGACCGACGGGTGGCGAGCTGGCTGATCTCGTTCTTGTAGAACACGTCGATGATCCGCCAGCCGCCGCTGCCCTGGCGCAGGCGATAGGCGATCGCGACCGGATCGTCACCCGGACCGGCCAGCGTGGTGCGCACCAGACGGTCGCCGCCCCGGGCCTCGACCTTGGGGTCGAGCTTGATCGCCTGCCCGGAAAAGCCGTCGAAGTTCGACGCATATTGCGCGACCGTCAGCCGGCGGAACGCGGCGACGAGCGCGGCCTGGTCCGCGGGCGCGAAGCCGTTCCACGCAGTGCCCACCGCCAGGCGGGTCATCAGCGGCAGGTCGAACGACCGGTCGACCACCGGGCCGATCACCGCGATCCGGCCGCGCATGCCGGCGCGCTTGCCCGCCTTCATCGTCGCGATCAGCCCGGCGTCGAGTGCATCGACCGGCGCGACCGCCGGATCGCTCGCCTGCGCCGACACCGCCGCAGCCGGCAGCGTCAGCGGCAGCACGATCGAGGACATGAGCAAGGGTATTGCGGCGATACGCATGGCGGAGGCTTTCGGGGAGTGGGAGGCTGCGCGCCATAAACCCGCCATGGCCGCGGGTCCACACCAGATCGGTATCAGGTGCGTTGCAACAATTGTCACTTGCCCCACCGCGCGCCCAATCGCTAACGGGGACATTCCGTTGCGTCCTTCGCGGTTGCGGCGGGTTCGACCGTCCGGGAGAGTATAAGGGCGTGCGGCCAATGAAGGACCTATCCATCGTCGAATCCCACGGACCGGCACTGCGCGTGATCCTCGCCAATCCGCGCGGGTTCTGCGCGGGCGTCACGCGTGCGATCGAGATCGTCGAACGTGCGCTGGAGCGCGAGCGTGCTCCCGTCTATGTCCGGCACGAGATCGTCCACAATCGCCACGTCGTGGATACGCTGCGCGGCAAGGGCGCGGTGTTCGTCGACGAACTGAGCGAGGTCCCCGTCGGCGCGACGACGATCTTCAGCGCGCACGGCGTCGCGAAGGCGGTGCAGGCCGAGGCGAAGGCCCGCAACCTGCCCGTGATCGACGCGACGTGTCCGCTGGTGACGAAGGTCCACGTCCAGGGTCGCCGCTATGCGCGCGCCGGGCGGACCGTGGTGCTGATCGGCCATGCCGGCCATGCCGAGGTCGAGGGGACCATGGGGCAGGTCGACGCGCCGCTTCACCTGGTGTCCACGATCGAGGACGTCGCGACCCTCGCGCTGCCGCTCGACGCGCCGATCGCCTATATCACGCAGACGACGCTCAGCGTCGACGACACCCGCGGCATCATCGCCGCGATCGAGGCGCGGTTCACCGACGTGATCGGTCCCGATATCGCGGACATCTGCTACGCCACGCAGAACCGCCAGACCGCGGTGCGCGACCTGGCGAAGGTCAGCGACCTGGTGATCGTCGTCGGATCGCAGACCAGTTCCAATTCCAGCCGGCTGCGCGAGATCGGCGTCGAGATGGGCGTGCCGAGCTACCTGGTCGACGATGGCAGTCAGGTCGATCCGGCGTGGCTGGACGGCGTGGAAACGGTCGGCGTCACCGCCGGCGCATCCGCCCCCGACGCGCTGGTCGACAGCGTCATCGCGGCACTCGCCCGTGTTCGGCCGGTCGAAACCGTGCAGCTGGACGGCGTGATCGAAGACGTCGAATTCAGCCTGCCGCCCGAACTGCGTCGCCCGCTCGACATGCGTAGCGTCGCCGCCGAATAGCAACATTTGCGGGATCGGTGCCGGTCCCGTACAGGAGCAACTATGAGCCTTCCGCTTTCGCAGCTCGCGCGCATCGGCGCCTACACCCTCAAGCAGCACATCAAGGGCGGCAAATACCCGCTCGTCCTGATGCTGGAGCCATTGCTCCGCTGCAACCTGGCATGCCCGGGCTGCGGCAAGATCGACTATCCCGATCCCATCCTGAACCAACGGCTGTCGGTGCAGCAGTGCATGGACGCGATCGACGAATGCGGCGCGCCCGCGGTGTCGATCGCGGGGGGCGAGCCGCTGCTCCACCGCGACATGCCGGCCATCGTGAAGGGCTATATCGCGAAGAAGAAGTTCGTGATCCTCTGCACGAACGCGCTGCTGATGAAGAAGAAGATCGACCAGTACGAGCCGTCGTCCTTCTTCACCTGGTCGATCCACCTCGATGGCGACAAGGGCATGCACGACCATGCGGTCGATCAGGACGGCACCTACGACGCCGCGCACGAGGCGATCCTGCTGGCCAAGGCCAAGGGCTTCCGCGTGCAGGTGAACTGCACGGTGTTCGACGGCGCCGATCCGGCACGGCTGGCGGCGTTCTTCGACGAGATGGAGCGGCTGGGCGTCGAGATCACGATCTCGCCGGGCTATTCCTACGAGCGGGCCGCGGACCAGGAGCATTTCCTGACGCGCGAGCGGACGAAGAACTTCTTTCGCGACGTGTTCAAGCGCGGCGACGGCGGCAAGGCGTGGACCTTCACCAACTCGCCATTGTTCCTCGATTTCCTCGCCGGCAACCAGACCTATGAATGCACGCCCTGGTCGATGCCGCTGCGCACCGTCTTCGGCTGGCAGAAGCCCT
>CAXTVB010000084.1:0-10805 GCA_964247555.1 uncultured Sphingomonas sp.
CTACAAGGCGACGCGCCGCGATGACTCGCCGTTCTGGGACCGGGTGCGGACGATGGACATTCCCGACACCCTGCAGCGCAAGCTCGACCTGTTCGCCGGCAAGGGCCGGCTGTTTCGCGAAGGGTACGACCTGTTCAGCAACCCGAGCTGGGTCGCGGTGTGCCTGGGCCAGGGCATCGTCCCCAAAAGCTGGGAACCCGCCGCCGACGCGCTGGACGAAGCGAAGGTCGCCGTCGCGTTCGACCAGATCCGGCGCGGCTATCTCGACACCGCGCAGCGCCTGCCGACGCACGGGCAGTTCCTCCGCATGGCTGCCCCCTCCCCGCTCGCCGCGCCTGCGCCGGCACAGGCACAGGCACAGGCGCCTAGCGATGACGTGCCCTTCTTTGCGTTCAGCGCGGAATCGCCGTTCGATGCCGGCTCGGGCGGCGGACCCGTGCTGTGAGGACGAACGGCATCCGCCATGTCGTGATCGTCGGCGGCGGTACCGCAGGCTGGATGGCGGCGGCGGCACTGGCGCGCGTGATGGGCGGCGATCCGACCTTGTCTTTCGAGCTGATCGAGTCGGAGGAGATCGGCACCATCGGCGTCGGCGAATCGACGATCCCGCAGATCGTGCTGTTCAATGCGCTGCTCGGGCTCGACGAGGGCGAGTTCCTGCGCGCGACGAACGCGACCTATAAGATGGGCATCGAGTTCGTCGACTGGACGCATATCGGCGAGCGGTTCGTCCACCCGTTCGGCTTTTACGGCCTCGATATGCAGGGGATCGAATTCCACCATCATTGGCTGAAGGGCCTCAGCCTTGGCGATACCGCGCCGTTGCAGGACTATTCGCTCAACATCATGACCGGCCTGCGCGGCCGGTTCGGCCATCCGCGGCTCGATCAGCCCAATTCGCCGCTGTCGAAGATGGGCTATGCCTTCCAGTTCGACGCGGGACTGTACGCGCGGCTGCTGCGCCGGCTGGCGGAAAGCTGGGGCGTGCGGCGCAGCGAGGGCCGCGTGGTCGATGTCGATCAGGACGGCGAAAGCGGCCATGTCGCGGCAGTCCATCTCGCGGACGGTCGCCGGGTCGAGGGCGACCTGTTCATCGACTGTTCGGGCTTTCGCGGGCTGCTGATCGAGGAGAAGCTGGGTGCCGGGTTCGAGGACTGGTCCGGCTGGCTGCCTTGCGACCGGGCCTGGGCGGTGCCGTGCGAAAGCGGCGGCGGTCGCCTGCCGCTGACGCGGGCGACGGCGCGCCCGGCGGGTTGGCAATGGCGCATTCCGCTGCAGCATCGCACCGGCAACGGCTATGTCTATTCCTCCGCGCATGTGTCGGACGACGCGGCGGCGGCGACGTTGCTCGCCAATCTGGACGGCGCGCCCCTCGCCGATCCCAAGCCGCTGCGCTTCGCCGCCGGGCATCGCAAGCGCGCATGGATCGGCAATGTCGTCGCGTTGGGCTTGGCGGGCGGGTTCCTCGAACCGCTCGAATCGACCAGTATCCACCTCGTCCAGACTGCGGTCGCGCGGCTGCTGACCTTGTTTCCCAATCGCGGTTTCTCGCCGCTGGAGACGGAACGCTTCAACCGCGAGATGGCACGCGAATATCAGGACATCCGCGACTTCCTGATCCTCCATTACCATGCCAGCGCGCGCGAGGATTCGGCGTTCTGGCGCGACGTGCGGGCGATCGAGCCACCCGAGGGCCTGGCCTACAAACTCGCCATGTTCCGCGAGAACGGGCGCGTGTTTCGCGAACATAACGAGGTGTTCACCGAAACCAGCTGGCTGGCGGTGATGGTCGGCAAGGGTATCCGCCCCAAAAGCTACCACCCCGCCGCCGATACCCTGCCCGATGCCGAGACGCTGGCCCGGCTGGCCAATATCCGCGCGGTCATCGCCGATACCGCGGGCGCGCTGCCGTTGCAGGACGATTATCTGCGCCAGATAGGCTGCGACCTGACGCCGATCCGGCGCGTCGCGTGACGCTGCCGACGCCCGCGTCGATCGCCGAGGTCACCGGTATCGACCGCGCGGACTTCGATGCCGAGGTCCGTGCCGCGCGCCAACCGGTCGTCCTTCGCGGGCTGGCGCGCGACTGGCCTGCGGTTCAAGCGGCGCGGACGTCCGACGAGGCGCTGGTCGCGTATCTCAAGCGCTTCAGCCATGCCAATCCGGTCAACGCGATCGTCGGCGCGCCCGAGATCGAGGGACGGTTCTTCTACACACCCGACCTGACCGCGCTGAATTTCACGCGCGGCAAATCGACGCTCGATCCGTTTCTCGACCGGCTGCTGCGCGACCGCGATGTCGATCGGCCCTATGCGATGGCGGTCCAGTCGATCCCCGCGCCCGACCTGCTGCCCGGGTTCGCGCAGGAGAATGCAACGACGCTCGTCGACGCAGCGATCGTGCCGCGGCTGTGGCTGGGCAACGCCATCCGCGTCGCGACGCATTACGACCTGATGGAGAATATCGGGATCGTCGTCGCCGGACGCCGTCGCTTCACCCTGTTCCCGCCGGACCAGATCGCGAACCTGTATATGGGTCCGTACGAACTGACGCCCGCGGGCACGCCGGTCAGCATGGTCGACCCGGACGCGCCGGACCTCGAACGCTATCCGCGCTTCGCCGATGCGATGGCGCATGCGCAGGCGGCGACGCTGGAACCGGGGGACGCGATCTACATCCCGTTCCATTGGTGGCATTCGGTCGCCAGCCTCGCGCCGGTCAACATCCTGTGCAACTACTGGTGGAACCCGGCGCCGGCGGGGATGGCCAGCCCCTATGACGCGCTGCTCCTCGCGCTCTTTTCGCTGCGGACCTTGCCGGACGACCAGCGCGCGGTGTGGCGGACGATATTCGACCATCTGGTGTTTCACGCGAACGGCGATCCGGTCGCGCATCTGCCCCCGTCCGTTCGCGGCGTGCTGGGCGGCGCGGATCGGGAGGGCTTCGAACGAATGCGCGCAACGCTTCTCCAGTCGCTTGGCCAGTCCGCATGATCCGCAAATGCGCACCCGTCCTCGCACTCCTCGCGCTTGCCGCAAGCGAGCCGAAGGCCGTGCATGTCAACCAGATCGGCTTCCTGCCCGACGGTGCCAAACACGCGGTCGTCACCGACCCGGCGACCGCGCCTTTGCCATGGCGACTGGTCGACGCCGCCGGCACCGTCGTGGCCGAGGGACAGACGATACCGTATGGCGACGACGAAGCGTCGGGCGATGCCGTCCACCGGATCGATTTCGGGCAGGTTCGGCAACCGGGGACGTACCGTATCGAGATCGACGGCATAGCCAGCCACCCCTTCGCGATCGGCGCGGACATCTACCGTCCGCTCGCGCACGCGGCGCTCAATTATTTCTACCAGACGCGCGCCGGGATCGCGATCGAGGCACGCTATGCCGGCGGCGCGAAATGGGCACGCGCGGCGGGGCATCCGCGCGAAGTCGTCGGCTGTTTCAAGGGCCCGGACGAGCGCGGGACGGTCTGGCCGGGCTGCCCCTATACGCTCGACGTGACCGGCGGCTGGTACGATGCGGGCGATCAGGGCAAATATGTCGTCAATGGCGGAATCGCGCTGTGGACGCTCCAGAATCTCTATGAGGCGAACGGAGCCGCCCCGCCCTTCCCCGACGGCAGCGCCGCTTTGCCCGAAGCGGGGAACCGCACCAACGACCTGCTCGACGAGGCGCGCTGGGAAATGCGCTTCCTGCTGGCGATGCAGGTGCCCGACGGCCAGCACCTCGCGCTGCCGGTCGGGCGACAGGGGCGCGGGCCGCTGGTGCTGAGCGATGTCGATGCGGGCGGCATGGCGCACCAGAAGGTCGCGGACCGTCACTGGACACCCATTCCGACGATCCCGGCGCAGGACACGGAGGAGCGGCTGCTCTACCCGCCCAGCACCGCCGCGACGCTGAACCTCGCCGCCACCGCCGCGCAGTGCGCGCGGGTGTGGAAGGGGATCGACGACGCGTTCGCGCATCGCTGTCTCGTCGCGGCCGCTGCCGCCTACCGCGCCGCGCTGCGCAATCCCGACATCTATGCCGCACAGGGTTTCACCGGCAGCGGCGGGTACGGCGACGACGATCTCTCGGACGAATTCTACTGGGCCACGGCCGAACTCTACGCCGCGACCCGCATGCCCGAACTGGCGGATGCGCTGCACAAGATGCCGCTGCACGCTGCGCCCTTGGGCGGCGAACCCGGCTGGGGCAGCACCGCCGCCCTCGGTACGATCACGCTGGCGACCGCCGCGGGCGTGCCCATCGCGGAGCGCGATGCCGCGCGCGCCAAGCTGGTCGCGCTCGCGGACCGGTTTCTCGCCGAGGAACAAAGATCGGGCTATCACCTGCCCTATGCTACCACGCGCTATTCCTGGGGTTCGAACGCCAGCATCCTGAACCGCGGGATCGTGCTGGCGATGGCGGCGCGGTTCACCGGCGACGCGCGCTACCGCGACGCGGTCGTCGATACCGCCGATTATGTGCTGGGCCGCAATCCGCTGGACCAGAGCTATGTCTCGGGCTTCGGGTGGAAGCCGATGCAGCGGCCGCATCACCGGTTCTGGGCGCACCAGTTCGACAGCCGCCTGCCGGGGCCACCCCCGGGGGTGATCGGTGGCGGGGCGAACAACACCGCCTTCGCCGACCCGGTCGCCGCGACGCTGAGGGGCACCTGCGCGGCGCAGCGTTGCTGGCGCGACGACGGCCGCGCCTATGCGCTGAACGAAGTCGCGATCAACTGGAACGCGCCGTTGCTATGGGTCGCGACGTATCTGGATGGGCCGGTGAAACCCTCGTCACCCCGGCCTTGAGCCGGGGTCCCGCTTCTTCGGCGGACAAGAAGAAGCGGGACCCCGGATCAAGTCCGGGGTGACGGAGATGGGTAGGACAGCACTATTGTCGCCCCAACATGCCCAGCAAAAACTGCCGTATCTTCGCCGTCCGCGCAGCGCTCGCCGGCCCCAATATCCCCCGCGCCGCCTCGGGCAGATGATCCGCCGCCCCGGCCGCATCGGGCGAAAACACCAGATGGTCGAACCAGCTGCGCCACGCCGCCTTCTCCGCCGTGGGCAGGTCACGCACCGCACCGATCGCATGGACCAGCGCGACGAACGCCGCGCTGGAGCGGTGTTCCCACCAGTAATTGACCAGCACGTTGAACGGATCGAACGCACGGACATGGTGCCACCAGATCGGCGGTATGAAGATGGCGTCGCCCGGCTCCAGCTCCGCCACTTCGGCATGCGCCAGCGCATCGGCGAAGCGCGGATAGCGCGCGAGGTCGGGCGCATCGGGGTCCACCATGCTCGACGGCGGCCCCGCCATCGTGTGGTCGAGCGGTCCGATATACAGGTTCGCCAGCTGCTCGGGCGGGAACAGCGTGAACCGCCGCCGCCCGGCGACCACGCAGGCGATGTTGATCGACGTGTCGTAATGCGTCGCGACGCGCGTGGCGTTGCCGATCCAGAGCCGCGCCGGCGCGTCGATCCCGAGTGCGAGCGGGTTCGCCGCCTCCCACCCGGGCAGATGGTCGGGCGCGGTCGCGGCGTTGGCGTACAGCGCATGCGGGCGCGCCTCGCCGCTTTCTGCATAGCGCAGCAATTCGGCGACCAACGCACCGATCGGCACCTGCTGCCGGTGGAAGTTGAACCCGGTGAGCGTATCGTCGGCGTAGAAGAACCGCCCCTCGATATCGGGCGGGCCGATCAACACCTCCAGCGGCTTCGCACCGCCGAAGCCCGCAAGATATTCCGCCATCGCGCGGTCGCCGCCCCGTCCGGCCGCCACCGCCTGCCAATGTGCGACCTGACCGCGCAACACGACCGGGCGGTAGCCGCCGACGATCTCCGCGGCGAAGGTGTCCACATCGACCGCGCCGCGTTCGGCGACGCGGCGTTCGGTGGCGGCGGGCGGGCGGGCGATCAGCATCGCGGCCCTAGGTAGCGCGCCCCGCGCCGCGCCGACAGTCCATCAACGCGCGACAACGACATCGATCCGCTCCACGACGACCTGCGGATCGACGACCCACAGATGCACGACATGACGACCGGCCCTGACGGCGGGAAAGGTCGCGGTGGCGGTCCGGCGATTGTCGGCGACCGCTCGCGCCCAACTGGCATCGGTCTCGCTGGCAAGCAGGTCGAGCATCATCGGCGTGCCCGCATCGACCGACAGCGCCACGCGCTGCCGACCGGTGCCGCGGACGTCGAGGCCGGGCGCGGCGACGACCGTGAGTGCGACCGGGTTGCCGCCCGACAGCGTGACCGGATAGGCGATCTGCGGACTTGTGCCGCCCGGACGCTCGATCGCGGCGGCGGTGAACGGCGTCGCGATCATCGCCGCGCCCTCCGCGGTGAACCCCTCCACCCGCTGCCAATGCACCCCCGCACCGTCGATCGCGTCGCCGGCATCCGCGGCGATAGTCGCGAAGGGTTGCGGTGACGGCGCTCGCACTGGCACCGGTGCGGCGATCGTCGCCAGCGCGGGCATCACGTCGCGCGTCGGCTCCTGCCAGCCGGTATAGCCGATATGCGTCTGCGCCATCATGCCCGCCCATTTGCCGCCCGCGAGCGATTCGTACCGGCGACGCAGCACCGCATCCTCGGCGAAGAAGCCCCTCGCCGCATCGGCTTCACGCGCCGTCGTCGCGGCGTCCCCCGCCTTCGCAGCAGCGCGGTTCCGGGCCACGGCCGCATAGAGCCGGTGCAGGTTCGCCATCGCGTCGATGCGGTGGAGGACCAGTTCGTCATACGCGTCACGGACATCGTCCGGGATCGCCGCAGCTTCCCGGTGCGCCGCCTCCGCGAGCGTGTCCCATTCCGCCAATGTGCGCGCCCATCCGCCATCGGCCACCGCATAGCTGTCGGCGTCCAGCAACTCGGGCTTGCGGCGACTGGCCAGCTGGCCGTAGCGCGCGATCAGGGCGCCGATCGCGGGTCCCTGCGCATCGCCGAACTGTTGCGCCGCCCAGCGCAAGGGCCACGCCTGCATCATGTCCAGCGTCATCGCATCCGGGTTCCACGCCATCGCGAGGAAGAAGCCGGTGGCATATTCCATGGGTTTCAAATCGCCGACATTGGCGATCCAAAGCCGATCCGCGCCATATTCGTGCGCCATCGCCATCTGCTGCCACACCCGCGGCACCGCATTGGTATCCAGCCATTTGTAATTGCGCGGATCGCCGACATAGTCGAAATGATAATAGACGCCGTAGCCGCCGGCGCGGTGTTCGCCGGAGGAAGGGAGCCGACGGATATTGCCCCAATTGTCGTCGGAGAACAGCAATGTCACGTCGTCGGGCACGCGCATGCCCGCGTCGTAATAGTCCTGTACCTCCTTGTAGAGCGCCCAGACCTGCGGCGTGTCGGCGGCTGGCCGTCCGGTCGCATCTGCGATGATCCGCCGCTGGTCCGCCACGATCCGCTCCAACAGTCCGGTCGCGGTCCCCTGCGTCATCGGCAGGTCGCCGTCGCCGCGCATGCCGATCGTCACCGGATCCTCTGACAAGCCGCGCCGTTCGATCCCCGCACGCCAGAACGCCCGCAGCGCCGCGGCGTTGGTCGTATAGTCCCATGCGCCACCGCCTTGCCGCTGCCATTCGATATTGGCGCGCTCCATCGGCTCGTGGTGCGAGGTACCGAGGACGATCCCCATCCGTTTCGCCAGCGCCGCGGTGGCGGGATCGTCCTGCCACAGCGATTTGCCCCACATCGCCGGCCACAGGAAATTGGCCTTCGACCGCAACAGCAGCGTGAACAGCCGCTGATAGACGGTATGGCTCACGCCCCCGAACCGCGCCCGGGCCCAACCGCCGAAGGCCGGTTCCTCGTCGTTGATGAAGATGCCGCGATATTTGACGACCGGCTGATCGGCAACACGACCGGCGGTCAGGTACAAGGTCGGATGTCGGATCGCCGGCACGTCCGCCCACCACATCCAGGGACTGACGCCGGCCTTTGCGCTGATGTCGTACAGCCCGAAGACGGTCCCACGCCGATCCGCGCCGACGATGACCAACGCGCGGTCGACCCCGGGCACGGGGCGATCGACGACCTGCTCGACATAGCCCTCCCACCGGCCGGCAAGGCCTCGGACGTCGATCTTCCCTGCGCGGACTAGCGCGTCGATCGCGGCATCATGCCCTAGCGTGCCGGCGATCACCGTCGCACGGTCGGCCGGGCGGTCAGTCAGCCGGACCTCGCCGCCGCCCACCGCCTTCAGATCCGCGACGAGGTCGGTCGCCGCGATACGGACGGCGGGGTCGTCCCCGGGGTCGACCGCGACGATCGTCGCGCGCGCTGGTTCGATCAGCGCAAGTGCGCCCGGCGAAGCCGTCTCGCACGCCGCGACCGGCTGCGGAAACCGCGCCGCAACCAGCGTCGGCGTGGGCGTCAGCAGCGCGATCGGCAGCAACAGGCGACGCAGCTTCATATCCTCTCCTTGCGCGATGCCGGCCATCTCCGTGCCGTCCGTAATAGTATCGCATGCATCCATGCTACCGCTACCATAGGTTTCGCGGCAAGCATGCTGCACGGCCTTGACGCCCCTCGCCCGCGCCGACACGGTAAGGCCGATAGGAGAGCATGATGCGCACACCACCGGCTTTCGCGGTCGATCAGGACCTGCCCCTCGATTGGCGCGACGCCCGTTTCGTCGGACGCATCGCACTCGCCGGCGCGCCGACCCCGATCCTGGTGGAGGGCGGCATCTGTCACGATTTGAGCCGGGTCGCGCCGACCGTCTCGATGCTCGTCGAACGCGGTGCGTTGATCGCCGATCGCGGCCACGTGCTGGGACCGCTGGACGCGGTGCTGGCCGGCGACGCGACGCTGCTCAGCCCGGTGGACTTCCAGTGCGTCAAGGCATGCGGCGTCACCTTCGCCGCATCGGCGGTCGAACGCGTGATTGAGGAACGTGCGCGCGGCGATGCGGGGGCGGCGCAGATCTTCCGACAGCGGCTGGAGGGGCGGATCGGTGGATCGATCCGATCGGTCGTGCCCGGCTCTACCGAGGCCGCGACGCTTAAGGCCGCGCTGATCGAGGAGGGCGTCTGGTCCCAATATCTCGAGGTCGCGATCGGCCCCGATGCGGAGGTTTTCACGAAAGCGCCGGTGCTCTCGACGATCGGTTGGGGCGGCGAGATCGGTATCCGGTCCGACTCCGATTGGAACAATCCGGAGCCCGAGGTCGTGCTGCTGGTGACGCCGGATGGCGAAATCGTCGGTGCGACGTTGGGCAACGACGTCAACCTGCGCGATTTCGAGGGGCGGTCCGCGCTGCTGCTGGGCAAGGCGAAGGATAACAACGCGTCCTGCGCGCTGGGCCCGCTGGTGCGGCTGTTCGACGAGACGTTCGGGATCGACGACGTCCGCGCCGCCGAATTGTCGTTGCGGATCCACGGCGAGGACGGATATGTATTGGAGGGTGCCAGCTCGATGCGCGAAATCAGTCGCGATCCGCTCGATCTGGTGCGCCAGACCTTGTCCGAACATCAATATCCCGACGGCTTCGCGCTGTTCCTCGGCACGCTGTTCGCGCCGACGCAGGACCGCGACACGCCCGGCCGCGGCTTCACCCACAAGGTCGGCGATGTCGTGACGATCGCCTGCGCGCGGCTGGGCCGGCTGACCAACCGGGTCGTGACGTCGCGCGATGCCGCACCATGGACGACGGGCATTGGCGCGACGATCCGCGACTTGGTCGCGCGCGGGCTGGTGGCGGTATGACGGGGGCCGCGATCTATCCCAGTCTGGCGGACAAGCGCGTCATCATCACCGGCGGCGGCTCCGGCATCGGCGCCGGGCTGGTCGAGGCTTTCGTGCGTCAGGGCGCGCGCGTGGTGTTCGTCGACGTGGCGGAGGACGCGTCGCGGGCGCTGGCCGATATGCTGACGCCGGGGGCCGTGCATGAACCTGTATTCCACCGGCTCGACCTGACGGATCTGGACGCGGTGGCGCGGACGATGCGCAGGATCGAGGGCGATCTGGGCGGCGTCGACATCTTGGTGAACAACGCCGGCAACGACGATCGTCACGCGCCGGACGCGGTGACCCCGGCCTATTGGGACGACCGGATGGCGGTGAACCTGCGCCATCTGTTCTTCTGCGCGCAGGCCGTGATACCAGGGATGAAGGCGCGGGGGGCCGGCGTCATCCTGAATTTCGGATCGATCAGCTGGCATCTGGGGCTAGAAGACCTCGTGATATACCAGACCGCGAAGGCGGCGATCGAGGGCATGACTCGCGCGCTCGCGCGCGATCTCGGTCCCGCAGGTATCCGGGTGAACACGATCGTCCCCGGCAACGTCCAGACGCCGCGCCAGGAAAAATGGTACACGCCCGAGGGCGAGGCCGCGATCGTCGACGCGCAATGCCTGAAAGCGCGGGTGCAGCCGTCCGACATCGCGGCGATGGCACTGTTCCTGGCGTCGGATGATGCGCGGCTGTGTACAGGCCATAATTACTGGGTCGATGCGGGCTGGCGCTGATCCCATGGCAGGTTGTCGACGCGCAGTAACGGGTATCGCCGCGATTGCCCTGGCCAATAGCTCGGCGATCGCGATCGCGCAGGTCGAACGCTGGACGCCCGCCTGGGGCGCGGCGCAAATGCGCGCCGACGGACCGGACGCCGATCGGATCGCGGCGGCGGGTCCGGCGACGATCCGGCAGATCGTGCATCTGTCCGCCGGCGGCGACCGCATCCGGGTGCGCGTGTCGAACCTGGCCGGCGACGCGCCGCTCGTCATAGGCGCAGCATCGCTGGCGCATGGCACGCCCGGCAGCGCGTCGATCCGGGACGCCCGCGCGCTGACCT
>CAXTVB010000085.1:0-10747 GCA_964247555.1 uncultured Sphingomonas sp.
CGTGCGGCCGGTCGCGTCGGTAACGTCGTTGGTCTGGTTGTCGCCGCTCCCGCTGGGAAAGGTCGTGTTCTGCGCATAGGTGACGCTGGGCAGCGGACCCGAGCCGCCTTGGCTGTTCGATCCGCTTGCACTCGCGAGCGTCTGCCACTGCACGGCTTCGGTATTCTGCACCGCGTTCGATTGATTGGAGTCGAAGTTCTGCAGCTGGTACGTATAGTTGATCTGATACCCAGCGTTGGTCGAGACCGAATCCAGCCGTCCGAGGCGTAGCAACCCGACATTGGTGTTTGTCGTGCAGGCCCCACCAGGGTTGGGTTGCCGGGGTTGCAACCTACCCGCGTCTCCCAGTTGAGCGTCGTCGTGAGGCCGCTTGGCGACTGGATCGACGACAGATAGACTTTTTGCGGTGCCCCGGTGCGGGATTTGACGAGAAAGTTGTAGGTATAGGCGGTGCCGTCCGCCAGCGTCATTACATAAGTGTTATACGAATAGCTCGTATAGGAATTATAGAAGTAACTGTAATAGGTATAGCTATTGGCTGAGCTGACCAATGTCGCGCCGTCGCCACCCTGCGTGGCCCATCCGCTTGCGGTCTTTGTGAAGTTATAAATAGCATTGCTGGTGTTTATGGTAGCCGATCCGGCCGACGTCCCCGAGCTGACATCGACGAACGCATCCAGATAGGGCGGATTACCGTAGATGCGGGTCGCCGCCAGCGCGCCCGGTCCCGAACCAATCACAAGATCGGTATGCGGATTGCGGTAGGTGCCGGTCGCGACGTTCACGCCGTTCTCGTCGATCGACGCGCGCTGGGGCGGCGCGACCTCGCCCGATAGCTGCGCACGGGCGACGGTGGGAAGCGAAACGGACGCGCACAAAAGCGCACACGCGCGCAAGGCGCGCGAGCTGGCGATCGACATCGATGGTTCCCCGGTAGAGTTTTAACGCTGGAAGGCGGCGCGCGAGCGCTAGTGAGGCGCCCCGGTCACCGTGACCCGCGTGCGATTGTCCGCCTTGTCGCTCGCGTATGTCGCCGTCGTGCCGTTGTTCACCGTGCCCGAGTGGACGACCTGAATCAGGCGGCCCTTTGCGTCATAGCTATACGTTATCGTTTCCGATGCCATGGCCGGCACACTGAAAAACAACAATAAAGTGGTGAAGGCGCCGCTCTTTCGCATAACATCCTCGCATTTCGCGCCCGACCGGCCGCTTGCTGCGTGAAGACTGTTATCCGGTCAGGTGGGTGTCAACGGCAGATGCGCCCGATTTCGACTGATCTTTGGAGAACCCGGAATGCGCCTTACCGATGCTTTTGCACCAAGTCTATGTTACGGCAATCCTAATTCCCGCAACTGCCCCCGCAAGGTCGGCGCATCCACGAAATGCAGCGCCGTCATCCCCACGTCGCGCGCGCCGAGGACGTTCGGTAGGCTGTCGTCGATGAACACCGCATCGCCGGCATCGAGCCCGAACCGGTCCAGCGCCAGGCGGTAGATCGCCGCGTCCGGCTTCACGAGCTTCTCGTCGCCCGACACGACGATATCGCGGAACCGGTCGAACAATGCCGCCTGCGTGGCGCGGAACGGGGGAAAGAATTCGCCGGAGAAATTGGTGATCGCGAACAGCGGCACGCCAGCGGCGTCCAGGTCGTCGACCAAAGCGACCATCCCCGGAATTGCGCCGCGGATCGATTCGTTGAAGCGCGGGCCCCAGGCGGCGATGAGCGCGGCATGTTCGGGATAGCGCGAGGTCAGTTCCGCCGAAGTCTCCGCGAACGCCCGCCCTTCGTCATGCTGGAAATGCCACTCGCGCGTGACGACGTCGCGCAGGAACGCATCGAGCGCCTCACCCGGCGGGATGAGACGCTCGTACAGGAACCGGGGGTCCCAATCGAACAGTACGTTGCCGATGTCGAAGACAACGGCATACGCCGGCATCTTCAGCCCTGGCGGGCCTTGAAGCGGCGGTTCGTCTTGTTGATGACATAGGTGCGGCCGCGACGACGGATCACGCGGTTGTCGCGGTGCCGGTCTTTCAGCGACTTCAGGGAATTGCGGATCTTCATGATCGATTCGCTTCTGCTATCTGGTGGTGTTCGGGAAAGAGCGGTCGCCTAAGGGCGCCCTTGCGCGAAGTCAAGCAACGGACCCTGCGTGCACGATGCGCGTTGGTGGGAAAGGATCGCTTGCCGGGCAGGCGTATGAAAAGGGAAGTATGCGTGATGGCCGTGCGTCTATTGGGATCGCTGATGGTGGCGGGCGTCGCGCTCGCCGGGTGCACCACCACGGGGCATGTGCCGCCGACCGAGGTCGTGCGTTACCATCTGGAACAGCCGATCGAACGCGGGACCGTGGCGGTGATCCCCGGCACCCCCGACGGCCAGGCCGGGCTGGAGTTCCGGCCGTATGCCGATTCGGTCCAGCGGCAATTGATCGCCGCCGGCTTCACGATCGCCGCGCCGGGCGCCACGCCGACCTATGAGGCGGCCGTCGGCTTCAGCAGCACCGACGGCGTCGGTCCGCCGAAGCGTGCGCCGTTCAGCATCGGGCTGGGCATCGGCGGCGGCAGCTTCGGGCGGGGCGGCGGCGTCGGCGGCGAAGGCGGGGTGGGCTTTCCGATCGGCGGCAGCGGCCCGCGCCGCGTGTTGCTGACGCAGCTGGACGTGACGATCAAGCGCCGCGCGGACCAGAGCGCGGTATGGGAAGGCCATGCGCACAGCGCCGCCGATATGAGCACCCTCGCCGCGACCACGTCGGCGATGGCGGACAAACTGGCGACCGCGATGTTCGCGGGGTTCCCTGGGGAGTCGGGGCGCACTATCGAGGTCAAATGACCATCAGCATCAACGCCGCATTCGACAGCGGCAATATCCGTCTCGTGAAGGTGGACGGCGATACGATCGATCTGGAGATCGTCGCCGACCGCCAATCCGATTTCTACCAATGGTTCTATTTCCGCGTCGCCGGCGCGACCGGGCGGACCATCACCTGCCGCATCGTGAACGCCGGCGAGTCCGCCTATCCGTTCGGCTGGCCGGGCTACAAGGTCCGCGCGAGCAGCGACCGCAGCGCCTGGCGCATGATCGACACGCGTTACGAAGGCGGCGTGCTGTCGTTCGACTGCGCGGTCGAGGGCGCGCTGATCTGGTTCGCCTATTTCGAGCCGTACAGCACCGAACGCCATGCCGACTTGGTCGCCCGCATCGCCGCGCTACCGGGCTTCGCGCACCGCGAACTGGGGCAGAGCCTCGACGGGCGGGCAATCGACTATCTGACGATCGGCACGGGCGAGAAGCAGGTCTGGCTCTATGCGCGCCAGCATCCCGGCGAATCGATGTGCGAATGGTGGATGGAGGGTGCGCTCGACTGGCTCACCAGCGCCGCCGCCGCACCGCTGCTGGCGAAGGCGACCGTGCATGTCGTCCCCAACATGAACCCCGACGGTACCGCGCGCGGCCACCTGCGCACCAATGCCGCGGGCGTGAACCTCAACCGCGAATGGCATGCGCCGAGCCTAGAGCGCAGCCCCGAAGTGCTGTGCGTCCGGAACCGGATGGACGAGACCGGCGTCGATGTCGCGATGGATGTGCACGGCGACGAGGCGATCCCAGCGAACTTCATCGCCGGCTTCGAGGGCATTCCCTCCTGGACCGACGCGCATGGCGAGAAGCTGTACGCCTATATGCGCGCGCTGGCGGACCACAGCCCCGATTTCCAGACCGAGAAGGGCTATCCCAAATCCGAAGCCGGCAAGGCGAACCTGTCGATGTCGACCAACCAGCTGGCGGAGCGCTTCGGCGCGGTCAGCATGACGCTGGAGATGCCGTTCAAGGATCACGACCTCAACCCCGATCCGGTGCATGGCTGGTCGGGCGAGCGGTCCAAGACCTTGGCGGTCGCGATGCTGGAGACGCTGGCGGGCATGATCGACACGCTATAACCCCTCTCCTTTTAGGAGAGGGAGGGGCCCGCCGCGAAGCGGTGGGAGGGTGAGGACAGCGCGTCCCACCTACCCTCACCCTTCCGCGACTGCGTCGCTCCCTCCCTCTCCCACAGGGAGAGGTGTCTTTAGGAGAACCCAATGCCCACCCTAGTCCTGCTCCGTCACGGTCAGTCCGCCTGGAACCTGGAGAACCGCTTCACCGGCTGGTGGGACGTGGACGTGACCGAAAAGGGCGCGGCCGAGGCCAGGGCGGCGGGCGAATTGATGGCGGCGAAGGGCCTGGATTTCGACCTGACCTTCACCAGCCTCCAGACGCGCGCCGTCAAGACGCTGAACCTCGCGCTGGAGGCGATGGGGCGGTTGTGGCTGCCGGTGGAGAAGGACTGGCGGCTGAACGAGCGGCATTATGGCGGGCTGACCGGGCTCGACAAGGCCGAGACCGCGGCGAAGCATGGCGACGAACAGGTGCATGTCTGGCGCCGCAGCTTCGACATTCCGCCGCCGCCGCTGGAACCCGGCAGTGCCTACGACCTGTCGCACGATCGCCGCTATGCCGGGATAGCGATCCCGTCGACCGAAAGCCTGAAGGACACGATCGCGCGCGTGCTGCCCTATTGGGACGCCCGCATCGCGCCGGCGCTGAAGGACGGGCAGCGGGTCCTGATCTCCGCGCACGGCAATTCGCTGCGCGCGCTGGTGAAGCATCTGTCGGCGATTCCAGATGCGGAGATCACGTCGCTGGAGATTCCTACTGGCCAGCCGATCGTGTACGAGCTGGCGGACGATCTGACGGCGGTGGATCGGTATTACCTGGCGGAGCGGTAACCTCCTTTCTCCCCTCCCGCATGCGGGAGGGGTCGGGGGTGGGCGCTCGCTATCCTTCGGGGTCTCAACTTCGAAGAAGCGCCACCACCGCCGCCGCCCCCCGATCGAGAGCGAGCGCCCACCCCCCAGCCCCCTCCCGTAAACGGGAGGGGGAGCAAGTGATCACACCGCACTCTACCGCTACCCCGGCGAAGGCCGGGGGGGTAAGGGGGAGCACGGCAACCTCCCGCTCCCCCGCGAAGGCGGGGGTCCAGGAGCCTTGCAGGACAGCGCTTTGCGGCCCCTGGACCCCCGCTTTCGCGAGGGAACACGGTATATTTCGCACGCACACCCCTCCTTACCATCTCCCCGGTTGACCCCGCCGCTACCGCAGCGCAGCATCGCGGCATGGCTACCCTCCCCCCGATCGCGAACAATCCCGATATCCGCTTCCTCGGCGCGCTGCTGGGGGATGTCATCCGCGACTATGGCGGCGAGGACCTGTTCGCGGCGACCGAGGCGATCCGGCGCGCGTCGGTCGAGCGCCACCGCGACGGGGCGGACGAGCCGGCCTTGGGGTCGCTCGGGCTCGACAAGCTCGGGCTCGACGAGACGCTCGATTTCGTACGCGGCTTCATGCTGTTCTCGATGCTCGCGAACCTGGCGGAGGATCGGCAGGGAATCGCAGCGGACGAGAATGCCGATCTCGCGTCCGCCGTCGCCAACCTGGCGGGCGAGGGCATCGACGCCAAGCAGGTGATGGCGCTGCTCGACCATGCGCTCGTCGCGCCCGTGCTGACCGCGCACCCCACCGAGGTGCGGCGCAAGAGCATGATCGACCACCGCAACCGGATCGCGCAGTTGCTGGCGCTGAAGGACACCGGGCAGGCCGAGACGCCCGATGGCGATCTGGTCGACGACGCGATCCGCCGCCAGATCGCTTTGCTGTGGCAGACGCGCGTGCTGCGGCGCGAGAAGCTGTACGTCAGCGACGAGGTCGACACCGCGCTCAGCTACCTGCGCGACGTGTTCCTGCCGACATTGCCCGCGCTCTACCACCGCTGGGACCGCGCGATGGGGGCGCGGGTGCCGAGCTTCCTCAGGCCGGGCAGCTGGATCGGCGGCGACCGCGACGGCAATCCCTTCGTCACCGCGGACTCCTTGCGCGCCGCGCTCGCGCGGTCGAGCGAGGCGGTGCTGGGCTATTATCTGGCCGCGCTCCATGCGCTGGGTGCCGAGCTGTCGATCTCGAACACGCTAACGCCGGTCGACGATGCGGTAGAGGCGCTGGCGGCCGCGAGCGGCGACGGCGCGGAGAGCCGGCAGGACGAACCCTATCGCCGCGCGCTGTCGGGCATCTATGCGCGCGTCGCCGCGACGCATGCCGCGTTGACCGGCAAGCAGCCGCCGCGCCCCTCCCCGTTGCCCGGCGAGCGCTATCCGGACCCGCAGGCGTTCCGCGCCGATCTGGTCGCGCTGGCGCATGCGCTGTCGGCGCAGACACCGCTGCGGTCGGGTGGCGCGCTGGGGCGGCTGATCCGAGCGGTAGACACGTTCGGCTTCCATCTCGCCGCGCTCGACCTGCGGCAGAACTCCGCCGTGCACGAGCGCGTCGTCGCCGACCTGCTGAAGGTCGCCGGCGTCGAGGCGGAGTATCTGGCGCTGGACGAGCCGGGGCGTGTGGAACTGCTGCGCCGCGAACTCGCCAGCCCGCGTCCGCTCGCCAGCGCCTATGCGACCTATGCCGAGGAAACGCAGGGCGAACTGGCGATCATGCACGCCGCGGCCGAAGCGCACGCGACCTACGGCGCGGGCTGCATCGCCAACTATATCGTATCGATGGCGCAGTCGGTCAGCGACCTGCTCGAGATCCAGCTGATGATGAAGGAGGTCGGCCTCTACCGCCCCACCACCGCCGACGCCCCCGCGACCGCCGCGGTGATGGCGATCCCGCTGTTCGAGACGATCGGCGATCTGGAGGCCGCGCCCGGGATCATGACCGACTGGTTCGCATTGCCCGAGGTCGCCGCGCAGGTCCGCGCGCGCGGTCATCAGGAGGTGATGATCGGCTATTCGGACAGCAACAAGGACGGCGGCTACCTGACCTCGACCTGGAGCCTGTCCAAGGCCTCGACCGCGCTGAAGCCGGTGTTCGAGGCGGCGGGGGTCGGCATGCAGCTGTTCCACGGCCGCGGCGGCGCGGTCGGGCGCGGCGGCGGGTCCGCCTTCGCGGCGATCCGCGCGCAGCCGACGGGGACGGTGCAGGGCCGCATCCGCATCACCGAACAGGGCGAGGTGATCGCCGCGAAATACGGCACGCGCGAGAGCGCGGCGAAGAGCCTGGAGGCGATGGCCTCCGCCGCGCTCCTCGCCAGCCTGGAGCCGCCGCGGCTGTCCAATGCGGAGAACCGGACCTTCGCGGACGCGATGGACACGCTGTCGGACACGGCGTTCCACGCCTATCGCGATCTGGTTTATGGTACCGAGGGATTCCGCACCTTCTTCCGCCAGATGACGCCGCTGACCGAAATCGCCGGCCTCAAGATCGGATCGCGGCCCGCCAGCCGCACCAAGTCCGACGCGATCGAGGATCTGCGCGCGATCCCCTGGGTGTTCAGCTGGGCGCAGGCGCGCGTCATGCTGCCCGGCTGGTACGGTGTCGGCGCCGCGATCGACGCGTTTCCCGACAAGGCGCTGCTGGCGGAGATGGCGGAGGGCTGGCCGCTGTTCGCCGCGACGCTGGCGAACATGGAGATGGTGCTGGCGAAATCCGACATGGGCGTAGCGGTGCATTATGCCGGGCTGGTGGAGGACGAGGGCCTTCGCGACACGGTGTTCGGCCGCATTCGCGACGGCTGGTACTTGACGCGCGACGGGCTGCTGGCGGCGACGGGACAGGCGCGGCTGTTGGAGAAGCACCCTGCGCTGGACGCGTCGATCCGGTTGCGGCTGCCCTATATCGAGCCGCTGAACCTGCTCCAGATCGAACTGCTGAAGCGCCACCGCGCGGGTGAGGAGGACGCGCGGATCGGCGAGGGGATTTTGCTATCGATCAACGCGATCGCGACCGCGCTGCGGAATTCGGGGTAGTATTGAACGCGTGCCCTAACCTCCGTCACCCCGACCTTGCGCCGGGGTCCATCGTGCCGCGCCTGTTGGTTCGCGGCACGATGGATGCCGGCGCAAGGCCGGGGTGACGAAAGGGGGTGCTACTCCACCCAATCCAACCCGATATCCCGGTAAACTCCGCGATCCTCGTCCCAGCCCGGCTTGACCTTCACATGCAGGTACAGGTGCACCGGCCGCCCCATGATCCCCGACAGTTCCGCCCGCGCGCGCGCGCCGATCTCCTTGATCCGCACGCCGCCCTTGCCCAGCACGATCGCGCGTTGCGTCGGGCGTTCGACCAGGATCTGCTGGTGGATCTCGACCGAGCCGTCCTCGCGTTCCTTATACTGTTCGGTCTCGACCGCGCTCGCATAGGGCAGTTCCGAATGCAGCTGCAGGTACAGCTGTTCGCGCGTCACCTCGGCGGCGAGCGAGCGTTCGGTCGCGTCCGACACCTGATCCTCGGGATAATGCCACGGCCCCTCGGGCATCGCCGCCGCCAGCGCCGCCTTCAGCTCGGGCACCCCATCCCCCGTCGCGGCGCTGACGAACCAAGTTTCCGCAAATGGAATCAAAGTGTTAAGTCGTTCCGCATGCAGCAATAGCTTGGCCTTGTCCGCCAGGTCGACCTTGTTGAGCACGAGGTGGATAGGCTCGCTGCGCCCGGCCAGCGCGTGGGCAATGTTCGTCACCTTCGCGCCCAGCCCGCCCTTCGCATCGACGACCAGCAGGATGATGTCCGACCCCTCCGCCCCGCCCCAGGCGGCGGCGACCATCGCGCGGTCGAACCGGCGCTTGGGTTCGAAGATGCCGGGCGTATCGACCAGCAGGACCTGCGCGTCGCCCTCGATCGCCACCCCCATCAACTTGGTCCGCGTCGTCTGCGCCTTGGGACTGACGATTGCGACCTTCTGCCCGACCAGCATGTTGACGAGCGTCGACTTGCCCGCATTGGGCGCGCCGACGACGGCGACGAGGCCGCAGGATTGGGTCATTTCTTAGTTCCTTTTACGGTCGTCAACCGCGCCAGCAATGCCGCCGCCGCAGCCGTTTCCGCCTCGTGCTTGTTCGCGCCCTCGGCGCTCGCCTCACCCGCCTTGCCGACCGATACGGTGACGGTGAAGCGCGGGGCGTGATGCGGACCCGAACGGGCGGCGACGGTGTATTCCGGCGGCCGGCGCTGGTTGGCGGCGGCCCATTCCTGGAGCGCGGATTTGGGATGCTGCGGCGCGCGGGCGTCGCGGCGGGGGCGGTCGCCCCACAAGCGCCGGACGAGGTCGCGCGCCGCAGCCAGTCCCGCCTCGCGGTAGAACGCCCCGATCAACGCCTCCATCACGTCGCCCAGCACATTGTCGCTGTCCGACGCACCATCGTCGCGCGCCTGCTTGCCGAGACGCAGATGATCGCGGACGTTCAGGCCGCGCGCGACGTCGGCACAGATCGCCCCCGTCACCAGCGCGTTCAGCCGCTTCGACAATTGTCCCTCGGGCTCGGTGGGATATAGTTCGAACAGCCATTCCGCCATGACCAGCCCAAGCACCCGGTCGCCGAGGAACTCCAACCGCTCATAGGTCGCGGTCGCATGGCTGCCATGCGTCAGCGCGCGCTCATATTCGCTCAAGTTCCGCGGTGACTGCCCCAGCAGGCCGGTCAGCCAACCGGCGAGATCGCTCAAAAACCCTCCCCGATCCGCCGCCAGCGCGCGGCGGTGACCCAGGTCCAGGGCTTGATCCAGGACGCATTGCCGTCGGTCGAGAAGAAGCCGACGACCGCCTTGCCCTGCAACCGATCCATCGGGATTAGCCCCATCCCCATCGGCGGCGCGAAACGGCTGTCCGCGCTGTCGTCGCGGTTGTCGCCCATCAGGAACACGGTTCCCGCCGCGACGGTGTAGACGCCGGTATCGTCGCGGTCCGCATAATAGCCGCGGTCGAGCACGTCGTAGCTCTTCCCGCCCGGCAGCGTCTCGCGGAACCGCTGGTAGCGGCAGATCGGTACGCCCCCCGCATTGTCCTGGAACTGTGCGTCGCAAGTGTAATTGGGGGTGATCGGAATCGTGAAGTCGGGCAGGCGCACCTTCGGAATCGCCTTGCCGTCCAGCCACAGCACGCCGTGCTTCATCTGGACGGTATCGCCGGGCAATCCGATCACGCGCTTGATGACGGTGACCTCGTCGCCCTTGGGTCCTTCGAACACCACGACGTCGCCGCGCGCCGGCGTATGCGGCAGGATGCGGCCGGGGATCAGCGGCGCGCCCCAGGGCAGCGACCAGCGCGAATAGCCGTAATTCCATTTCGATACGAACAGATAGTCGCCGACATACAGCCGCGGCAGCATCGATTCGCTGGGGATGCTGAACGCCGACAGCACGAAGCTGCGGAAGATCGCGACGATGACGATCAGCTTCACGAGGAAGATCAGCGTCTCGACGGTTTCGGAACGGGCGGGTTTCGGCTTGGCCATGGCGCGGGGTTCGCGTACCGGAACCTCCGCGTCAAGCATGGGATCGATTGACCCTGCCGGGCGTATCAGGTGCCACGCTTTCCTTCCCGATACGGAGTGACCGATGCCCGCCGACTGGTCCGCAATCGAGGCCCTGCCCTCGCCCAAGCTCACCGACCTCTTCGCCCAGGACGATGGTCGCCTCGCCAAGTTCAGCCTGGATGTCGCCGGCATCCATTTCGACTGGTCGAAGACGCACCTGACCGCCGAGGCGGTGACCGCGTTCGAGGCGCTCGCCAAGCAGATGGACCTGGCGGGCAAGCGCGAGGCGATGTTCGCCGGCAAGAACGTCAACACGACCGAAGACCGTCCCGTCGAACACACCGCCGAACGCGGCGAGGGCAATCCGGACAGCGTCGCGCGCGCCGCCCGATATCACGCGCGCATGCGC
>CAXTVB010000086.1:0-10024 GCA_964247555.1 uncultured Sphingomonas sp.
CCGTTGTGGTGCGCCAGGCGATGGCGCTTGCCGGCGACGCCGTGCTTGAGCAAACCGGTGGCGGTGAGCTTGAAGCGTTTCTTGACGCCACTCTTCGTCTTGAGCTTGGGCATTTTGGTCCTTTCGTCTGACGATGCATCAGCCTGCCGCGGCAGCCCTATTGGCCGGGCCGGATTCACGCGCATCGCTCGGTGAAGCGGGGCCCTTAGCCGCGCGAGGGCCGCAACGCAACCGGGGCCGCGGCGATTTACGCTGGGAACCGGGGCGCGTGCCATGCCATACGGCTGCATGGATGAACCGCGCGCCGAAGGGGAAGCCCCCCTTGTCAATCACCCCGACGCCGAAGTCGCATCCGGCGCCGAGCCCGCCGCGGCCGACCATGTCGTTGATCCCGCCCGACATCGCCGTCGCTGGCGCATCGTCCGGCGCGTGGCCGGCGGCATCCTGCTGGTCCTCTTCGCGATATGGCTGGTGCTGTTCGTCACCAAGGGTCGCTTCCTGAAACACCCCTTTGAGCGCACCGTGGCGTCGCTGACCCACCGCCAGGTAAGCGTGGCGGGCGATTTCCAGCTCTATTTCGATCCGATCGCGATCAAATTCTACGCCGAGGGCATCCGAATCGCGAACCCATCCTGGGCGACGAAGCCGATGCTGTTCGCCGCCGACCGGATCGACACGCGCATCTCGCCCTGGTCGCTGATCTTCGGCAAGCGGCGGCTCTACTGGCTCGACCTGACCAATGGCGCGGTCGACCTGGAATGGAACGCGGCGCACACCACCAACAGCTGGACGTTCAGCGACAAGAAGGGCGGCAAGCCGCTCGACTTCCCTTCGATCGACCGCGCTACCGTCACCGGTACGACGGTCCGCTATCTCGATTCCCGGCTGAAGCTGCTGGCGGACCTGAAGATCGACGATATCCAATCGGCCGACGCGACGATCGGGCACGCCGTCGGGCTGACCGGCAAGGGGATCGTTCGATCGACCCCGTTCACGCTGATCGCCAAGCTGCTGTCCCCCGACGCGACGGTGGCGCGCGGGCAGAACAAGCTGACGCTGACCGCCTATGCCGCGCACAACCGGATCGACGTCGCCGGCACGCTGCCGACGATCGCGGATGTCGAGAATGTCCCGCTCGCGGTGCGCGCCACCGGCCGCAACCTGGCGGAACTGCTCCGCATCATCGGCGTCGTCATCCCGCAGACGCGGACCTACAAGCTGCATGCGCAGCTGGTGCAGTCGGGCACCGATTACGCGTTCACGCGGATGGCGGGGACGTTCGGCGACAGCGACCTGTCGGGCAAGTTCACCGTGTCGAACATCGAACCGCGGACCCATGTCTCGGCCGAACTGGCGACGCGGACGCTCGACATCGTCGATGTCGCGCCCTTCATCGGGTATAATCCAGACATCGTCGCCGCCAAGGGCACGGTCGCGGCCGCTGCGGCGACGGGGGCCACGTCCGAACGGCTGCTGCCCGATGCCGCGCTGCCGGTCGACGACATGGGCAATTTCGATGCGAACGTCCATTGGACGGTCGGTACCGTTCGGTCGCGCAACGTCCCGATCTCGAACATCGACGCGACCGTCGCGCTGAAGGATCGCGAGTTGCAGATATCGCCGCTGACCTTCGCGATGTCGCGGGGCAATGTCGCCGCCGATATCATGATCGATGCGCAGCGCCGGCCGGCGCATAACGATTACGACATCCGCCTCGCGCCGACGCCGATGGGCCGGCTGCTGTCGGGGTTCGGCGTCGTCGAATCGGGGACGACCGGCACGATCCACGGCCGCGTCCAATTGTCGGGCGACGGCGATTCGATGCATGCCTGGCTGGCGAACGCGAACGGGCGGATCGCCTTCGTGATGCCTGCCGGCAGCCTGTCGGCGCGCAACGTCCAGCTGTCGGAACTCGATCTGGGCGTCTTCGCGCAGCGGATGTTCCAGCATCAACTGAAGGAGCCGGTCGCGATCAATTGCGGGCTGGTGGCCTTCACCGCCCATAACGGCGCGGCGGCGGCGGATCCGGTCATCATCGACACCGCGAAGAACGTCATCACCGGCCGCGGCGGGTTCAACCTGGGCACCGAGGCTATGGACCTGGCGTTCCGCGCCGACGGCAAGAAGTTCAGCCTGTTCTCCGGCCAGTCGCCGGTCGGGCTGAAGGGATATTTCGCCAAGCCGTCGCTGGAGGTGCTGAGTCCGCAATTGGTGGCCCGTGCCGGCTCCGCGCTCGGCCTGGCGCTGATCGCGACGCCACCCGCGGCGATCCTGGCGTTCGTCGACGTCGGCGATGCGAAGGCGGCGGCGTGCGGTCCGGTGCTGTCCGCCGCGACCGCGAATGCGCAGCGGACCACCAAGGGCAAGCCGCGGGAGGATGTGGGCAACGGCACGCCCTCGACGACGGGCGGCAAGCGGAAGAAGTTCCTCGGAATCTTCTGATGCGTCCCGATTTTGCCGACCGTCACCCCGGCCTTGTGCCGGGGTCCATGTTGCCGCGAGCACATCGAATGAGCCTCATGGGTCCCGCTTGCCGCCTGATGGACCCCGGCACAAGCCCGGGGTGACGGGCTAGTGGCCATGGCTGTGACCCGCCGCCCGCAGCGCCTCCAGCACGTCGTCCACCCGTGCCGGATCGCCGATCGCCAGCACATGCCCGTCGCTGTCGGCGGTCAGCGGGTCGCCGTTCCAGTCGCACATCCGCCCGCCGGCGCCCTCGACCACCGGCACCAGCGCCGCGAAATCGTATAGCTGGAGCCCGCTTTCGCACACGATATCGAGATGCCCCGCCGCCAGCAGGCCGTAATTATAGCAGTCGCCGCCATAGACCGGCCCCTGCCGCGGCGCGCCGCCGCTCGCCGCGGCGACCAGCGCCAGGAAGGCGGGGACGTCCGCGTCGGGGAACAGATGCGGGCTCGACGTGGCGACGATCGCACCGTCCAGCGCAGCGCAGGTCCGGGTCCGGCACGGCGCCCCGTTAAACAGCGTCGGTCGCCCGGCGACCCCCAGCCAGCGTTCGCGCTGCACCGGCTGGTCGATCACCCCCAGCACCGGCCAGCCATCCTCGACCAGCGCGATCAGCGTGCCGAAGATCGCCCGGCCGACGGTGAAGCTGCGCGTCCCGTCGATCGGGTCGAGCACCCAGGTCCTCCCGGTGATCCCAGGCTTTTCGCCATATTCCTCGCCGATGATGCCGTCGCCCGACCGCTCCGCCTCGATCAGCCGGCGCATCGCCGCCTCCGCCGCACGATCCGCCAGCGTGACCGGGGACCGGTCGGCCTTGGTCTCCAGTCCGAAATCGCCCCGGAAATACGGACGGATCGCGGTGCCGGCGGCGTCGGCAAGCGCTTGGGCAAGCGCGATATCGGAGGCGGTCACGGGCATGGCGACGCGCCTATCGCAGCCGGCGGCGGGACGCTAGGATGCAGGCAACGACACCCAAGAGAGGAAACCCCATGCGCCTGCTCCCCATCCTCGCCGCCGCGACCGCGATGATCGCCGCCCCCGCCATCGCCACGCTGCCGGTCGGGGCCAAGGCGCCCGATTTCACGACCCGCGGCGCGATCGCCGGGCAGGTCGTGGGCGTCCATCTGGACGAACTGCTGAAGAAGGGGCCGGTCGTGCTGTATTTCTTCCCCGCCGCGTTCACCGGCGGCTGCAACGCCGAAGCCCACGCCTTCGCCGAGGCGATCCCCCAATTCACCAAGGCCGGCGCGACCGTCATCGGCATGTCCGCCGACACGATCAACACGCTGCAGAAATTCTCGAACGAGAAATGCGCCGGAAAATTCGCCGTCGCCAGTGCCGGGCCGGCGGTCGTCAAGGACTATGACGTCGCCTATCCGCACGAGGTGATGGGCCACACCGTCACCACGCGGACCAGCTATGTCATTGCACCGGACGGCCGAATCACGTTCGTCCACGACGACATGAACCCCGCCGAACATGTGTCGCTGACGCTGGCCGCGGTTACGAAGATCACCGGCCGGTAATGCATCCGTTTCGGCTGTAAGCCGCGGGTCGTTACGCATTGCTAACCCTTTTGCTCTAGTCCTCCGGCAGGGTTCGACCGGGGCAAATGGGTGGTGACGATGGGGGATGCGGGCGCAGCGCGCCGGACGACGGGAGGCGCCGATCTGTTCGAACAGATCGAAGCGTTCCTCGGCGCGCATGGCCTGAGCCCGGACCCCGCGCATTACGGCTTCGCCTTTGCGGCGCTGGCCGATCCCGACACGCCGCTCGCGCGCACCGTCGCCCGACTGACCGATGGCGGCGTGCGGCTGAACCGGCAGGATATCGAACGGCTCGGCCATAGCGTACTGGAGGGTGGCGCGCCGATGGCGCCGCGATCCGCACCCGCCGCCGACGACCATGCCGACCGGCTGGTCGCACAGACCCGCGAGACGGTCGACGGCTTCGCGGTCATGATGCGCACGATCACCGACGAAACCCGCGATTTCGGCGCGAACCTGGCGGCCAGCGCCGCGGCGATCGGCCAGGTCACGTCGATCGCCGGGATCGACGAGATCGCCCGGATCACGACCACCATGATGCACCGCGTCCACGATGCCGAGCGCCGGCTGGCGCGGGCCGACGAGGAGACGCAGGCGCTGCGCGCCAAGCTGGCCGAGGCGCACCAGGCGGCGCGCAGCGATACGCTGACCGGGCTCGCCAATCGCCGCGCGTTCGACGAGGCCTTTGCCGACCGCGATCAGGCGGCCGGGCCCTGGTGCCTGGCGATCGTCGATGTCGACCGGTTCAAGCAGGTCAACGACGATAACGGCCATGCGGTCGGCGACCGCGTGCTCGCCGCGATCGCACGGCTGCTGGCAGACCATTGTCCCGACCATCTGGTCGCCCGCCATGGCGGCGAGGAATTCGCGATCCTGATCGGCGGTGTCACGTTGGTCGACGCGACGCGACTGATCGACGGCGCACGCGACGCGGTGGCGATCAAGCGGTTCCGCACGCGCGACACCGGACAGCAGCTCGGCCGGATCACCTTCTCCGCCGGCGTCACCGCGGTCCAGCCCGGGGAGGACGGCGCCCGCGCGATGGCCCGTGCCGACCGGCTGCTCTACGCGGCGAAGGCCGGTGGCCGCGACCAGGTATGCGCGGCCTGACGATCCGCCACGAATTGGCGTAAAGCGCGGCGTCGGTATGGCGTGTTTCGCCAGTTCCGACGCGACCGTTTTCCACATATCCCGGTTTTCCAGCATGTTACCGAATTGGCACGCCGCCTGCAAAGCCCTTGGCATCGGTCGTTCGGATCCTCCGGCACCGACAAAAGGGACCATCGCCATGACCATCCGCTTCGCCGCCGCCCGCATCGCCTGCTCGCTCGTCGGCGCCTTCGTCTTCGCCGCCATCGCGATCGGCACCGCCGTTCCCGTCCTGCCGGTCGCATGATCCGGGGAAAAACCGTTCGTGCCGAGCGTGTCGAAGCACATGGGACCCATGCCCTTCGACAAGCTCAGGGCGAACGGAGGGCGTACGTACCCGGGAACGGTGCGATCGCCGCGCCCATCCGTCCGACCACGACGCGTTCCGCGTGCAGGTCGCCTGGCCAAGACCGTACCCGCCACCGCGACTACGCCGTCGCCGCCTGGCCCACGGCCCCGGTCCTCGCCGGTTCGCCGCGCGAATAGGTGCCTACCAGCAGCCCCGCCGCCAGCACATGCCCCGCCATCGCCGCGACCATGTCCGCGCGCCCCGGCGTCGCCCCGGGATCGCCCGCGCCCGACCCGAGCGCGAACAGCTGGAACGCATAGCGGTGCGCGCCGTGGCCGGTCGGCGGGTCGGGCGGCAGCCAGCCTTCGCCCAGGAAGGAATGCCGCCCCACGTTGCGCCCGTCCGCGCCGCCGTCGCCATCGCGCACGATCGCCCCCTCCGCCAGCCGCCCCGCCTCGGGCGCGATGCCCCAGACGATGGCGTGGACCAAGGGGTGCGGCGCGGGGGCGTCGGCATCCTCGACGATCAGCGCCATCGACGCGGTGCCGGCGGGCGGATCGCCCCAGGTCAGCGGCGGCGAGACGCCGTCGCCGTCGGCGGTGAAGCGCGGCGGCAGGCGCGCGCCGTTCGCGAAGGCCGGGCTGGACAGGTCGATCGATCCGTCGTCGCCGCCGATCGCGACGCCGGCGATCACCAGCTTGTCCGCGCCGGCGCGCATCCCGGCCAGTGCGCGGCCCAGCCAACCGGGGACATGTTCCAGCATCAGCCTGCCTTCCCCATGGCGGCGTTGTCCGCGCCCGGCGAGGCCGGGTCGCTCGCGACGCCGTCGCCCGAGGGGCAGCCGCCGGGCTTCGTCACCGGCGCGGCGCCGGCATACCAGTGCGACCGGTCGCCCATCGCCGCGTCGTGATAACAGGCCATGCCCTTCTTCGTCGCGGGATCGACGAACAGCGTCCAGTTGTGATCGCCGCAGTCATGGGCCTCGCACCCCCAGCTCGCGACCTTGCCCTTCGCGGCGAAGATCGGCGTCTGCGGGCCGCGGCCGTTCATGATCGTCCGCCGTACGAGCGGATCGATCACCGCCTCGTTCAACGCGGTCGCGACCTCGGTCCGGTCGAAAAAGCCGACACCGTCCACCGCATCGCTCGGATAATGGCCGACATAGGCGGTCAGCGGCGTCGTCTGCACCTGCCCCGGCAGCGGCGTCGCGGCGCGCGTCTCGGGTGGGTGGAAGCCGTGCGCGACCGCCTCGTTGCCGATGCCCGCGTCGCTCTGGTCCTTGTGGCATCCACCGAGCAGCGCCAGCGCCAGCAGCGCCGCCGCCGTCGTCGAGCCCCCGATCGTCGCCCTGTCGTCGCTTTGCTGCATATCCTCGCTCCCATCCTGTCCGGGCATGGTCTCCGCGCCGTGCGGCCCTGTCGTCGATATCCGAACCAGCGAGCCATGGTTGCGGTTGCACCGCGCATTCGCCACCTCGGTGCGATGACGCTCGATCGCTTCGTCGCCGCGCAGGATGGCATCCATGCCGGCATGCTCGCCGAGCTGCGCGCCGGGCGCAAGCGGACCCACTGGATGTGGTTCGTGTTCCCGCAACTGGCCGGGCTCGGCACCAGCCCCACCGCACGCTTCTACGCCGTGGCGGACCGGCAGGAGGCGCAGCGGTATCTGGCGCATCCCCTGCTCGCCGCCCGGCTGCACGAAGCGATCGCCGCGATCATGGCCGCGCCGGGCCGTGCGGAGGCGATCCTGGGGTCGATCGACGCGGTGAAGCTCCGGTCCTCGATGACGCTGTTCGCCGCGGTGGCGGACGATCCCGCACCGTTCGCCGCGGTGCTCGACCGATTCTACGGCGGCGCTCGCGATCCCCGCACCCTCGCGCTGATCGACTGACGCCCGCGCCGATCCGCCGACGCCGGGGAGCCGGAACGCCGCCGGGGCGTTTGCCGGCAAGATCCTAGGAGAGATGCCATGACCAAGACGCTTGCCGACCTGTCCGAGAAGATGCGCGACATCGATTTCGCGATGCTGTCCACGCACAGCGGCGGCGGCACGATCGGGGCACGGCCGATGAGCAACAACCGCCAGGTCGATTATGACGGCGACAGCTGGTATTTCACCACCGACGACACGCGCACGGTCGCCGACATCACCGCGGACGCGAAGGTCGGGCTCTCCTTCCTCGGCAAGTCAGGGCTGCTCGGCACGCGCCCGTTCTTCGTCGCGGTCGAGGGCGTGGCCGAACTGATCCGCGACAAGGCGCAGTTCGAGGCGCACTGGACGAGCGACCTCGACCGCTGGTTCGCGGACGGCGTCGACACGCCGGGCCTGGTGCTCGTCAAGGTCCATGCCGCGCGGGTGCATTACTGGGACGGCGAGGACGAGGGCGAAGTCGCGGTGTAGCGGCGCGTTTCGGGGTCGCCGGGCGCGGATCGGACCGCCGATCGGCGTCACGGCGGGGCCGGACCGCGATCGGAAGTGGACGAACCACACGCCACGTCCGCGCGGGACGCGGCCTTGTGCCGAGCGATCGCGGCCAGCTTCGTCAGGATCGCCGCGTCGGTTTCCTCGGGCGTCGCGCGGTACCCCCGGCGCTCGATTTCCGCGCGCTCCGCCTCGGCACGCTCGGCCGCCACCATTTGCTCCGCGGGCGACACGTAGCGCGTCGTCGGTTCGATCGGGCGTTCCGGCGGCCGCGCGCCCGTCGCCACCGCGCGCGCATCCTCCACCATCGCATCGGTTCCCGCCGCGAGCGCCGCCGCCGCGCCGTCGGGCGCGCGTTCGGCGCGGCAGCCGTCGATCCATGCGCCATAACGGGTCGGATCGCGGTAGCGCAGCAGGAACATCGTCAGCCGCTCGTCATGGCGCACCCGCTCGCCGACCTGTTCGCCCTTGTAGAAGACGGGCGTCGCCACGCCCTTCAGCGCGCGGGCGAAGGCGGCATCGGACAGCCGCTCCATCGCCATGTCGATCGCGGCGTCCCAGGCAGCGCGAAAGCCCTGCGCGTCCGCCCGCCGGCGCAGCGCGTAGGCGGACGAGGTACCCATCCCGACCCGCTTGCACGCCTCGTCCACGCACCCGCCTTCGGCGAGCGCCTCGATGAAGGCGACCTGCCGTTCGGGGGTCCAGCCGTCCTGCCGGATGCGGGTGGCGACCGCGACGAAGGTCGGGCGGACGGCGGGGGTGGCGGGGGTGCGGTGCTTTCTCATCCGGCGGGATGGAGCAGAATGCGGGCGTGTAGGACAGCGGGTTTTTTGGGGGGGGGACTTGGTGGGCGGCAGCCATCAGCCATCGTCTCGTCGGGTCTTGGACCGCTATGCTGTTTGGCTGTGTAGTTGGGCGCAGCGCTGATTGGATTATAGCGGTGAGCCGTAGTCGAAAGAAATCGCCGTTCATCGGCTACACCACCGCGCTCAGCGACCAGCCGTGGAAGGCGAAAGCGTCCCGCGCGTTCCGCCATGCCGCGGACCTGGAGGCACGCGCCGATCCGGACGAGCAAGCGCTGCCGACGAAGCGCTGGGCCAGGGTCCATCCATGGGATGCACCCAAGGACGGGAAACAGCGGGTGGCGAGCGGTGCCGCGAAGCGGTACGGAGGTGAAATCCTCGGTTGGGACGGGCCGAATGGTACGGATGTCGGGCGCGACGCGATCACAAGGGATTGGCTTGGCAGGTTTAGCGCAGAATCGTATGAAGCGCGCATGGCGCAGATGAGCATCTCGATCCCCGACAAGCTGAAGGGCTGGGCCGAAAGCCGCGTGGCCGAGGGCCGCTACAGCAGCACCAGCGACTATGTCCGCGATCTGGTCCGACGCGATCAGGAGCATGACGAAAAGCTGCGGGCTTTGCAGTCCGCGATCGACGAGGGGCTGGCCTCGCCGGTGGTCGACACCACTATCGAAGAGATCATCGCCCGCGGTAAGGCGCGCCACGGCATCAAATGATGGTGAGATTTCGCGCTGCCGCGGCACGCGATCTGGATGAGATTTTCGACTATAGCGTCGCACACCACGGGCCGGCGTCGGCAGAAGGGTATTTGCGCGGCCTCTACGCAGCGATGGACCGCCTGCCAGCGTATCCCGAACTGGGTGCCGAAACCGGCCTACGCCCCAAACTGCGCGTCGTCAGCGTGCGCGAGCATCGCGTCTTTTATCGGGTGGAAGCACGGAGCATGGTCATTGTTCGGGTGCTACACAAGGCAATGGATGCGGCGCGGCATCTCTAGCGTCCCGCTCGGCGGAATCTGACGGGCCGATGGCCGCGGCGGCTCAATCAGAAGACTGGTTGATTTACCCGTAAAGGGTGGCGGCGATGCACGGACGTTGCAGGTGGCGAAGTTCCGATATCATGATTGATCGGTAGGCATCCACTATGTCCGATATCAAATCTCATTGTTCAGCGCCTCGGATACCCGCCCATGATTTACACCAAAATTCTCTGCGATATCCTGAAGGTGTGCTTTGGGATGAGCCGTTGCGTAGTCACGGATTTGTTGCGCCATTTCGGCAGTTAGCTTCGGACTGCGTGTTGGCGCACGTCGCGTGTGTGCCCGACGGTACATCTGATCCGCAATTTCG
>CAXTVB010000086.1:10034-10585 GCA_964247555.1 uncultured Sphingomonas sp.
GGCGTTCACGGAGTGCGGGAATACCACTTGAGTTCTTGGGCATCGCCCCTCCCCACGAATCATAGCAAGGAAGCCTGCTTGCTTTCGTAGTCAGTATGACGCTCGAGTTTTCGTCGGCAAGGTGGAATCCAAGCCAATTTGGACGGATCTCGAGAGCCGTGCTCCCACACGAGCCAAGCATAACCCGTTGCAGTAGTTGCCTTTTCGTCGAGCCGTCCCCTTACCATCGGCACTCGTTCAACAAATTGAGCAAAAACTGACGGAGGGTCTTTGGAAAAAAGCCTGTTGTAACGACCTACGCTTTCCAGAAACACCGTGCGTACGAGCACAGCGACGCCATGCCGTGCAACGTCGAACGAACGTAGCACAAACTCCTCCGCTAATCTGAAGGGAGGGTTCGTGATGACCCAATCAACGGCGTTTGTTTCGTAAGGACAGGAAAGGAAATCTCGAACAGGAGCATACCCGTAATCGTGTGCGTCGGCACACTTCACGCTGGCGAAATACTCCTTGAGCGGCCTCGCCATATGACCTGCTCCACATGCTGGCTC
>CAXTVB010000087.1:0-10471 GCA_964247555.1 uncultured Sphingomonas sp.
GCGGTGATCCGCTTGCCGTCGGCCATGATGACCGCGCGCTTCACCCGGTTTTCGAGCTCGCGGACGTTGCCGGGCCATCCCCAGCCGTCGATCGCGGCGTGCGCGTCGCTCGACAGGCCGGTGACGGCGGGGTTCATCGCACGCGCGTAGCGGCCGACGAAATGCCGGGCGAGCAGCGCGGCATCGCCGCTGCGATCGGCAAGCGTCGGGATCTTCACGACGATCTCGGCGAGCCGGTAATACAGGTCTTCGCGGAAAGCGCCGTCCGCGACCATCGCATCGACGTCGCGATGCGTGGCGCAGACGATCCGCGTGTCGACCGCGATCGACCGACGCCCACCGATCCGATCGATCGTCCGTTCCTGCAGGAATCGCAATAACTTGACTTGGATGGGCAGCGGCACGTCGCCGATCTCGTCCAGGAACAATGTGCCCCCGGCCGCCTGTTCGATCTTGCCCTCGGTCGTCTTCACCGCGCCGGTGAACGCACCTTTCTCGAACCCGAACAGCTCCGCCTCGAGCAGCGTGTCGGGGATCGCCGCGCAGTTGATCGCGACGAACGCCCCGCGCCGCCGCGGCGACGCGTCGTGCAGCCCGCGAGCGAGCAATTCCTTACCGGTCCCGCTGGCGCCAAGCAGCATGACCGACACATCGGCGGGCGCGACCCGTTCCAGCATGTGCACCACCTTCGCCATTTCCGGCGATGCGTAGAGCAATCCGCCGAACCGCGTTTTCCCCTCCGCCCGCGCCGCCAGCCGCCGGTTTTCCGCCTCCAGCGCATGGACATGGAACGCCCGCGCGACGATCAGTCCGAGCGCGTCGATGTCGATCGGCTTCTGATAGAAGTCCCACGCGCCGTCCGCGATCGCGGTCAGCGCGCTTTCCCGCGCACCGTGCCCCGACGCCACGATGACCTTCGTAGCGGGCGCGAACCGCAGGATCTCGCCGAGCGCCAGCAGACCCTCGGTAATGCCGTCCGGATCGGGCGGCAGGCCGAGGTCGAGCGTGACGACCGCGGGGCCATGGGCCCGCATTGCGTCCATCGCTTCCCCGCGCGTTGCCGCGGTCACCACGTGATAGCCCTCATAGGCCCAGCGCAATTGCCGCTGGAGACCGGGATCGTCCTCGACGATCAGCAGCGTCGGCAGACCGGGCGCGTCGGTCATGCCGCCCGCTCCAGCGCTGCGGCGACGGGCAGCAGGATCCGGAAGCAGCTGCCTTCGCCTTCGCGGCTGACGACCTCGATCGCGCCGTACATCGCATGCACCAGCTGCCGCGCCTCGAACGCGCCGATGCCGAACCCACCCGGCTTGGACGAGACGAAGGGGCGGAACAGCTGGTCGCGCACGAAGGCGGCCGTCATCCCGCACCCCCTATCGATCACCTCTATCGCGATCCGGTCGCCAAACAGCCGCGCTGCGAGCGTCACCGCGACATCGGCGGCGCTCGCCTCGATCGCATTCTGGACGAGGTGATTGAGGACCTGTTCCAGCTTGCCCGCCGCTGCGACGGCGAACGGAACGGCGTCGAGCGCGAGCGCCATAGGATGCTGCATCCGCCGACCGGCCGCGACACCGACGAGCAGCGCTGCGACATCGACCGGCTGGCAAGGTTCGGCGCGCTGGCCGCTATGCTGCGACAGTCGCGCCAGGAGCATCGTCATCCGTTCGGCGGATTCGTTCAGCGTTGCGATCATGTCGGCGCGAAATTCGGGATTGTGCGCGTGGCGTTGCGCGTTGCGCGCGACCAGCGTCAACTGGCTGACCAGGTTCTTGATGTCGTGCATGATGAACGCGAAGCGGCGGTTGAACTCGTCGAACCGGCTGACATCGGCCAATGCGGTATGCGCACGCTCCTCCGCCAGATAGCTCGCCGCTTGCCGCCCGGCGACCCGCAACAGGTCGAAATCCTCCCAGTCCAGCGCACGGTCGACCGGGGGGCGAAGCAGCAGGATCGCAGCGACCAGCATGTCGCCATGGATCAGCGGGACCAGCGCCCAGGCCGCGGGCTTGGCAATCATCCAGTCCGGGATCGCCGCCATTTCGGCGGGCAGCGCGTGGCCGGCGCGGATCGGCCCGAATTCCACGATCCGTCCGGTGGTGACGAGGTGCTGCACCAGCGCCTCGCCCGCGCCGACATCGGTTTCGTCCGGCCAGCGCCATCCGGTGCCGCAGCCGAGCCCGGTGCCATCGGGCACCAGCATCAGCCCGGCGGGCGAATGCACGATGTCGGCGACCGCCTGCACGATCCGCGCATCGAGCGGCGCGGCGCCCTCCGCCTTGCGGCCAAGCGTGTCGGTGAAGCGCTGCCATTCGACCCGGTAATCGTAGCGGTGGCGGAACAGGTGCTTGGCGACCTTCACCCGCGTCCAGGCGCGCAGCCACGGGGTGGAAGATAATGCGAGCAACGCCGCGGTGGCACCGAACACGATCGCCGCCTGCGCCACGCGCGCATAGGGACCCGCCAGACTGTCGGCGAGCGTCGTCAGCAACACCGTGCTGCCCGCATAGACGACGACTGCGACCGCCGCGAGCGATCGGATCGCGGCGGTCCGCGACAGGCCGAGCGCGCCGTCACCGCGGTGCCGCGTCGCGACCGACAGCGTCAGCGCCACGCCGACCATCGTCACGCCGCGCGCCACGACCAGCGGCACCGGCCAGACCCCCGCCGCCCAGCCGACCAGGTTCAGCATCAGGTCCGCCCCCCACATCGCCGCCAGCGCCAACGCCACCAGCCGGGCGTGCGCATGCCCTACGGACCGCGCGCCATCCTTCAGATGATGGACGAGGACTAGCGCACCTACCGCGGTCATCATGCGGAATACCAGCCGCACCGAATCGATCGCGGCCAATGTCGGTGCGGCAAGTGGTGCCGCTTCGATCACCGCGCACAGCATGCCGATGCCAGCCAGCGCGAACACGACGACATACACGCTAGCCAGCGCGGCATTGCCCGCCCGGCCGCGCCGGACCAGCAGGAACATGAACGCCAGCCAGCCGATATTGCGGATCGTCTCCGCGATCCTCGTGCTGACGTCGCGGCCACCTATACCGGCGATCGCCAGCGCCCAGAGCGCGGTGAGGATCAGCGCGGTCACGAACAGCCGCCCGGTCCATCCGCCGCCGGGTCGCCGTGCCTGATCCAGCGCGAGCGCACCGAACAGCAGCGCGGCCAGCGCGTGGCTCCACAGGATCAGCGGACCGTCCACCGCCGCTGCCCCAACCGCCCCCATCGTCAGCGCGCGCCCGTCGGCCACAGGACGACGCGCAACGTTTGCAGAAGAATCAGCAGGTCGAGAAAGGGCGAATAATTCTTGGCGTAGTACAGGTCGTATTCCAGCTTGTGCCGCGCATCCTCGATCGATGCGCCGTACGGATAATTGATCTGCGCCCAGCCGGTGATGCCGGGCTTCACCATATGGCGTTCGGCATAAAAAGGCAGATGCTGTTCCAGTTCGCCGACGAATTGCGGGCGTTCGGGGCGCGGGCCGACGAAGCTCATTTCGCCTTTCAGCACGGTCCAAGTCTGCGGCAGTTCGTCGATCCGGACCTTGCGGATGAAGCGTCCGATGCGGGTGATCCGCGGATCGCGCTCCGCCGCCCAGACCGCCTGCCCCGCGACTTCGGCATCCTGCCGCATCGATCGCAGCTTCAAGATGTCGAACGGCTGGTTGTACAGCCCGACCCGCTGCTGGCGATAGAGCGCGGGCCCGCGCGACTCCAGCTTGATGGCGATCGCGGTGACGATGACGATCGGCAGGGTCAGCACCAGCAGCGACAGGCTGGCGATGATATCGAACGCACGCTTCAACGCGCTGGATACTATCCGGCCGGAGGCGAACCCGTCGGAAAAGATCAGCCAGGACGGATTGACGCTGTTGAGGTCGATCCGCCCCGTCTCGCGCTCCAGGAAGCTGGAGATATCGCTGACCATGACGCCGGTCGTCTTGACGCGCAGCAGGTCTTTTACCGGCAATGCGTTGCGCCGTTCCTCCAGCGCCAGCACGATCTCGGTCGCGCGGCGTTCGACGACATAGGCGGCCAGATTGGGGATCGTATCGCGGTGGGTCGCCTCGACCATCGGCGATGCTTCGCCCATCGCGACGAAACCCGCCGCGACGAAATTGGCGCCGGGCAATTCCGCCAGTTCCAGGATACGCGCGGCGCGGGCACCGGCACCCAGGATCACGACGCGGCGCTTGAACGTCTCTCCGCCGAGCGTCCGCCCGAGCAGTGCGCGGACGACAACCAGCAGGATGCTCGCCAGCACCATCGAATATAACAGGTTGGACCGCCAGAATGTGAGGCCCGGCACCAGGAAGAATAGCAATGCCTGGAGGATCACCCCCAGCGAGATCGCGACCGCAAGCCGCGCTGCGGCAAAGCGCAGCGACAGAAACGACGCGACGCCATATGCTCCGACCGCGACCAGCGCGATCTGCAAGGTGCAGACGAACACCAGCAGTTGCGGCAACCGCGTGAGGATCGGCGCCACCGCCATGTGGATCTGGTGCGCGCGGACGACCCAGCCGATTTCGGCGGAAGCGAACAGCAACAGCGCATCGACGATCCCGAGCAACAGGACCGCATGCGGGATGTAATGCTTGAACAGCCTGAACATGATCGTCGCGTTCCCGATCGTTCCCCGTCACCGGACCGGTGTAAGGATATCCGACACGTGATCGTCATGTCGCAGGAAATGACGAAGAAAATCTGAACGCGTCGATGCTGCGGCGCGTTGGGCTTGCGTCTTGCCGGGGCTTTCGTAAACGGCACCGACATTAGGGAGAGACGATGCACAGCCCCACGCCCGCTTCCATGATCGTGCCGGTGATCCTGTCCGGTGGATCCGGCACCCGTTTGTGGCCGATGTCGCGCCCGGAAATGCCCAAGCAGATGCTGCCGCTGACCGCCGACGAGACGATGCTGCAGCTCACCGCCAGCCGCGCGGTCGGCGAGCGGTTCGCGGCCGCCATCGTCGTCGCCAATGCGCGCCATGCCGATCTGGTCGAGGAACAGCTGCGCGCCGGTGACACCCGGATGCAGGCGATCATCCTGGAACCGTCGGGCCGCAACACCGCACCGGCCATCGCGTTGGCGGCGCTCGCGGTGCAGGATCTTGCATCGCCGCTGCTCGTCATGCCGTCCGATCACGTCATCGCCGATATCGACGCGTTCCACACCGCCATCCACGCCGCTCTGCCGCTGGTCGAGCAGGGATGGCTGGTGACGTTCGGGATCGAACCCGATGCGCCGGAGACGGGCTATGGCTATATCAAGATCGGCGAGACGCTGGCGGACGGGGTCCACAGGGTCGAACGCTTCATCGAGAAACCGCCCGCCGACGTCGCTGCGGCGATGGTCGCGGCGGGTGGGCATGCTTGGAACGGCGGTATCTTCCTATTCCGTGCCGACGCCTATCTCGACGCGCTGGCGCTCCACGATCCCGCCATATTGGATGCGACTCGCAAGGCCATGGCGACCGCGCGGCACGAAGGCGTCCGCATCCATCCAGATGCCGACGCCTTCGCCGCATCGCCGGACGATTCGATCGACTATGCGGTCATGGAAAAGGCCGACCGGGTCGCCGTCGTTCCCGTCGCGATGGGTTGGAACGATGTCGGCAGCTGGGACGCGCTCCACGCGATTAGCGACACCGACGCAAACGGCAACGCGCACCGCGGCGACGTGCTGGCGATCGACACCAAGGACTGCCTGGCACGCACCGATGGCGTCCGCATCGCGATGGTCGGCGTATCCGACCTGATCGTCGTCGCCAGCGGCAACGACGTCCTGATCCTGCCACGCGGCCGCAGCCAGGAGGTCAAGAAGCTGATCGCGGCGATGAAGGACGCCGACGCTACATCCTGAGCGCCTCCACGACGCGCTTGATCTGATCGCTCGTCGCGCCGGGATGGACGTTCAGCCGGACGCCGCCGGCTAGGTCGACCTCGACGCAATCGCGGTGTTCCGGGCTGTGGACATGCGCCGTCGATGCAGCGGCGGGGATCGGCGCGGCGACCGTGTCGGCTTGCGCGACCGGCGCGGCGGACGGCGGCGCGACGGTGTCTGCGGAGGCTTCAGCGGGTGGCGCGGCGACGACGCCCCCGCCCTTTGGATAGACCTGCGCGATGAACGCCCGGTCGCTGGCGTCGATGTCGGTGCCGCCGGGAATCGTGACCCCGTCCAGCGTCAGATTGGCGGGGATCTGGTAGCACATGATCGAATTCGCGTCGGACTTGCCCGTGCCCCATAACGAGCCTTCGCTGATCGGGGTCAGCACCTGCTGGATCACCTGGTCGCGTGTTCACCCTTGCGACGCCATGTAATATTTGATCGCCGCTTCATGATCGATGTCCGCGATCAGGTCGGCGCGCATATGTTCGTGCGGACAGCCCAAGGTGTGCCCCGTTTCGTGCCGGACGACGCGGAAGAATTCGCTGTCGGGCGTCGCCATCGTGAAACCGTCGAGGTTCATCGTCGGCTTCGTCTTGTCGGTCAGCAGGATATCCTTGCCGAGATACGACCAATGTCCGTCGTCGATCGTCCGCGCCACCCGGACCTGCCCGCCGCGCCCGGTCTCGACGAAGGCGACGTCGGCGGTGTCGCCCCAGGCGTTCATGTGCGATAGGATCTTCGCGCGCAGTTCGGCCGGTGGCGTGTCGAGAAAGCTTACCGTCAGCTTCAGCCCCTTGATCCGCCAGAATTTGGTCGTGAGCACCGCGATGTGTTCGCTGGTGATCTGGAAGCTCGGGTCGAGCGTCTTCAGATGGTTGATCGCGATGGGGTGATTGCGCGGATTTTCGGCCCGCGCGATCTTGGCGGACGGGATCAGCAGGTCGGACGGCAGATGGATCGGCGTGCACGCAATCAGCGGCGTGGTCGGCGATTTAGGCCGCGGCGTCTTGGGCAGGCTCATCGACAATTCCTCCTGAGGCGGTGAGTATGAGACGCGCGACGGGACGACCGTCGACCAGCGCGTCGAGGTGCGACGGCACCCAGCGGAGCGACAGGCGAGCGACGTCGACACCGGCCCGTCGACGCTGCGCGCGCCGCCACCGCGCCAGCCAGCCGACAAGCGGCACATCCGGATAACGGCGCCGCATCGCCCAGATCGCCGCCCCTCCCGCAACGCTGGCGGACAGCGCCGCGACCTCCAGTTCGATCGATGTCACGATCGCCCCGTCGCGCACCCGGCTGGCGCCCGCCATCGCCATCGCCTGCGCCAGGTCGCGCACCACGATCAGTCGATCCATGTCGGCTTTCGCGGAAAGCCGACATGGTAGCAGGTCCATTGCAGCACGACGATATTCTCGCCGTAGCTGAGCAGCCGGAACGACTTCTCGATCCCGATCAGCCGACCGCGCGGATAATCGGACAGGCAGCGGTTGAGCAGGTCGTTCGCGGCATCGAGCTGCTCGTCCGACTGCAACGCCTCGGGATGCTTGCTGCCCAGCGTGATCCGCTTGACGAAGCCGACATCGCTCAGGTCGAACATGGCGCTTGTTCCGGACGACGGTCGGCGGCTTCGATCAGACTTCTTCCAGCTTGTTTTGGGTGTTGCGCTTCAATGTGACGGTGTCGCTCTGGACCTGCGGCTCGTGGTCCAGCGTCTTGGCGCCGGTACCGTCCTTCAGGCCGGCCGCGGCAGCGGGAGCGGCATCGGGCGCAGCCTTCGCGACGACGGATTTGGGCGCGATCGCGGTGTTCATGATGTCGAGCACGCGCGCCAGGCCTTCGGGCATGCCCTTGTCCGCGGCATGCACTTCGACGTGATATTTCGCGCTCTGGTCCGTCGAGCGCGTGTTTTCCTTGTGCGTCGCGACCGAACCCTCGACATGGACCTTCAGGCTGAAGATGCCGTAGTTGACGCTGGCGTCGGCGGAGAATTTTCCCGATTTGTCCTCGGACGATTTCTCGGACTCGCTGTTCTTCACCTCCATGTCGAACGTGATGTCGACGGTGTCGATCGCGAGCGCCGGCACCTTCACGATCGCCAGCAGCGGCACGGTCAGCGATACCGTTTCGGTCGGCATGATCCCATCGACCGCGGTCGCGCCGTCCTGCGGTCGTTCGAACTGGAAATCGACCGTCCGCACCTGGAGATCGGCGGGTGCGATCGATCCGTCCGGCTGCGGCTGCGCGCCGGATTTGGGCACGAAGCCGACCACCTGGATGAACTGCGCGGTGGCGTTCGCCAGCCGGACCTGCGCATCGCACGCCGCCATCAGCGGCCCTCCGATAAGGTCGCCCATCGGTAGCCCTCGGAACTGGTCCCCCATATTGATCGGCATTCGAATTCTCCTCTTGTCAGACGACCTTGTTCAATTGCGTGATGAGCCGCAGCATCCCCTCGGTGGGCGCGCGCGCTTCGACCTTGATGCTCAGCTTCGCCATCGGGCCGCCGCTGTCGCTGCGTGATCCGACGCCGACGGTCAGCGATTTGGCGGGCGGAGCGCCGGCCCCCGAGGGACCCAGATCATGCGCCGCGACGGGCCCCGCCGGACCGACCGGTCCCGAAATCGGCTGGCTGTCGTCGCCGAGTGCGGCGGGAAGGTCGATCGGCGCGCCGAGCGGCGCGTCCGGGGTGCCCGACGCGATATCGCCGATGCCGCCCAGTTCGACCTCCAGGTCGATCTGCATTTCCTTGATCGCCAGCATGCTGCTTTCGACGAGCGACAACAACGGCACCGCCATATGGACGAAGCTGCCCGGCGCCGCGTCGGTCGAGGTGTCGGGCAGTTGCAGATGCAAGCTGTGGGCGCGACCGTCGTCGTTGAAATAGCGGGCGACCAGCGCGATGAAATGCCGTTCGACGACGCCTTGGGCATCGACGATCGACGCCGCGAGCGACCCGATCAGATCGTGAAGGCCGACATTGTCTGCCACGATGCGCGGCTCACCCCTCCCCCACCGAAGTCGTACGGTGCGGGATCATCCTGCGTCGGTTCGCCGCGGCGCGATATCAGGGACGCCACCATTTCGGCGGCAATCGGCACTGCGATCGCGTCACATCCCCCGTGGGGGTTTCGGCAGCGGATCAGTCCAGCAGGAAATCCACCGTCGTCACGACGCGGACCTTCTGGAACGGCGAGTCCTGGCCCGATCCATCGCCCTGTCCGTCGCGGGCGCCGACCGTGAAATAGCCCTGCGTGGCATGACGGATCGCGCCGACCCCGGCGCCGGAATCATGCGCGAATTGCTGGGCGCCGGCGCGGGCGTCGCGGGTCGCCTCGCCGATCATCGCCGGCTTCAGCGCATTCAGCTTCGTGAAGCTGTACACGATCCCGCTCCCCTCCTGCAGCGCGACCCCCTGCCGGACCAGCGCGGCCTGCTGGGCGAAGGCGCGGCGGGCCTGCATGACCTTGGTGGTGCGCAGCTGCAGCTTCTGGCGGATCGTGATCGTCAGCACGCCCTGGTTGTTGCGGAACTGGTTCACATTGGTGCCGGCGATCGCGACCTCTTCCGGTGCGAAGCCGTTGGCGCGCAGCATCGCGGTCACCGCCTGGGTATCGTGGTCGATCTGCGACTGGACCGTCGTCAGATCGCCACCGCTCGCCGAATAGTCGAGCGTCCAGGTCGCCAGGTCGGCGACGACATCGCGTTCGGCCAGGCCGCGAACGGTGACTTCGCGACCCGCGGCTTTGGCACGGACAAAGCCGTCGCCCATCGCCCAGCCGCCGACCACAAGGCCGAGCGCCACGATCGCCGCAGGAATCGTCCGTTGTGCCGTCACATTCGCCATGACCGTCTCCATTCGTCGATGAAACGTGTATTTCTGTCGACGAAATGAGCGATATCGCAGGTCGGTTACATGCAAAAGGGGCCGGCGAAAATAATTCGCCGACCCCTTTTGGGGTGTTCGGTCGGTGGCCGGAGCACGGGCGAAGCCCGTGCTCTTCGTCGGACGAGACCGGCGGCTTGGCCGCCGGCTCGCCGGCCGTTCCGATTTCGTATCGGGGCGAGCATCGCTCGCCCCGTCCGAAATCAGAAGTCCATGCCGCCCATGCCGCCCATGCCGCCGCCGCCCATTGGCATCGCCTGCTTGTCGTCGGGCATCTCGCTCACGGCCGCTTCGGTCGTGATCAGGAGGCCGGCGACCGATGCCGCGTCCTGCAGCGCGGTGCGAACGACCTTGGTCGGGTCGATCACGCCGGCGGTGACGAGGTTCTCGTACACGTCGGTCTGCGCGTTGAAGCCCATCGACGGGTCGTTGCCCTCGAGCAGCTTGCCCGAGATCACCGCACCGTCATGACCGGCGTTCTGCGCGATCTGGCGGACCGGCGCGTACAGCGCCTTGCGGACGATATCGATGCCGCGGGTCTGGTCGTCGTTCGCGCCCTTCATGCCTTCCAGGCACTTGGTTGCGTACAACAGAGCCGTGCCGCCACCGGGGACGATACCCTCTTCGACGGCTGCGCGGGTCGCGTGCAGCGCGTCGTCGACGCGGTCCTTGCGCTCCTTGACCTCGA